>JAZLLH010000054.1:0-9291 GCA_045598025.1 Bacteroidales bacterium
AGCGTTGACGTACACCCGATCTCAGACATGATCTGACAAGTGTACACCGCCCCGTCAGGAGGATCCTTCACAGCCAACTTGCGGGACGTTCCCGCTATGGATCCCGTAGATGTCTTCCAAATGTAACTCGTGAATCCGTCCGGTGCGGTCAGTCGTGCCACGTTGGATCCTTCACAGTACTGTACCTCAATCGTCATCGACTGGCATTCACCCACCATGTAAGAATAACCGTAATGACCGCCAGCTCCGCAGTCGGCCGAATAGAATACAATCTGGATTTTGTTTCCCACCAGGCTCAGCAGGCTCACACCCACCGTCGTCCAGTCGCGCCAGCGAAGGCTACTGCCGCAACTCTGGAAGCCGGAGATACCTGCTCCGGACACCACGTTGTAACTGTTGCAGGCCACGTTCAGCAGATTGCCGTTCGTGTCCTGTATCAGCATACCGAAACGCGGCTGTTCGGCCGCTTCGTGGCTGGGGTCCTCAAACACCACAGAAAAGTGCAGCAACAGCAGGGAGTTGTTCGTGTCTATGGTCATGGTATACTTGATGCACTCCGCATCATACCCCGTATTTTCGTTACCGAGTTTGCAGGACTGGTTGAATCCGTCGGGAATCAGTGCCAGATTCTCGTTCGGGCTGCCGTCGCAGGTACGGGGATCATAGCCGTATATATCTGTTATGACGGTATGACGGCCGGGTATGGCAGCCGAACCGGACCACGTCAAAGCATTGTAGGCAGTATTATACGTTCCGGAAGAACTGGAAGTCTGGCACAGCCAATACGTGAAGTTCAAATAACTGAAATCCAAGTTGGGACATTGTGCAGATGCCCCCAAAACAAAACACGACAGCAAAGTCGAAAAAAACAACCGTAACGATTTCATCTTACTTTCTTATCTCAACACCGTGACATGACCCACATACTCGTGGTACTGTCCCATAAAGTCTTTCACTACCAATTTGTAGGAATACACCGTGTTAGGAGCCACAGCCTTGCCGGACACCGAACCGTCCCAGCGTTCCTCCGTATCCGATGACTGCCACACCTGCTGTCCCCAACGGTCGTACAGCGTCAGCAGATAACCTTCTTTCTGGTATTCCTGCATCACAGGACCCCAGTCATCATTCAGACCGTCGCCATTGGGTGTAAACGTATTCGGCAGATACACACTCAACTCGTCATACACGTGAATACGCTTCGTGATTGTGTCGTGGCAGGCGTTCTCGTCTTCCACATAGAAGAATACATAGTAATCTCCCACCACAGCATAACTGTAATACGTCAGCGGACCGTTCGCCGTACTGCCGTCGCCCAACTCCCAATCCCAGATGGTCAGCGTTCCGCCGCCCTTCTGCGTATTGTCGGACAAGGCAAATGTGCTGTTCGTCGCTACATTGTAGGTCTTTGTTACGAAATCCGCCACAGGTCCGTCCACATATTCCACATTGATTGATTTGCTCACCGTGCACGTGCCGTCGTACACCGTCACCGTGTACGTGCCCGCTCGCAGGTTCGACAGACTGCTCTCGTTCGTATTCACTTCCGCCGGCATCCACGAATATTCGAAATAATCCGTGTCGCCCGTCACCGTTACATCCACCGTGCCGTCCGAACGGTCGCAGTATTCCGGTGTCATTGACATCGTCACTACCTGCGTCGCATGGTTGGTGATGAGGATGGTCGTATCGTAGCTGCAGCCCAGGTCATCCGTCACGCGTACGTTGTAGCTCCCGGCAGGAAGATTCGTCAATGTCTCCGTGCGCGTACCCGTAGCATCCGGACTCCATTTGTACTCCAACGGTTCCACTCCGTTGATCGTCTCCATAGTGATGCTTCCGTTCGATTGGTCACAGGTCTCGTTCACCAAATCCTTTACTACCATCGTCGGATTCGGAATGGCAATCACTTCGTATGTGGCCTTCATTGAGCAACCTTCGTCGTCTGTCACCTTCACCGTATAGTTCCCGTCGTTCAGACCCGACACGTCTTCGGTCGTATCGCCATGACTCCATTCGTAAAGGTACGGCTCCGTTCCGCCCTCCACCGAGATGCTTATGCTCCCGTTCGGCTTGTTGCAGCGCATGTTCACCAGATCGTCCAGATGTATCGTCATCGAATCCGGCTCCTTGATCTCCAAGGTGTCAAAGTTGAAGCACCCGATGTCATCTTCTGTATACAGATAGTACTTGCCTGCAGGAAGGTCTTTCGTACTCGTGTTCGCCACTTCCGCCGGCATCTTCTCGTAACCTATGCCTTCCCACGTGTACAGATACGGAGGTGTACCGCCCGAAGTCTGCTGTATCGTTATGTACCCCAGAGAATCTCCATAGCACGGCTCATCCTTCGTCTTGAATACCGTGTGGAAGGCCTTGTGCTCCGTCACCACCGTATCATAGCCGAAACAGCCTCGCTCGTCCGTGCCTATCACCGAATACATGCCGCCCCGGTCAATGATCACGCTGTCGTTCTGATAGGAAACGATCCTGCCCGAGTCCAGACTCGACCATTGGTAATTTATCGCGCCCCTCGCTTCAATCCATGTCTCCTTATATTTGCACATCGTTTCCGGACAGTATATCTTCACTACCGGATCGGGGAATGAAAATACCCGGATCGAATGCGTGTCCGCACATCCGTTCTCCGTGTTCACCGTCAAAAGAATGGTATACATACCCGAATCCTGGAATACGTATTCGAATGTTGAATCATCGCCCACAAACTCCGTACCGTAACCGGGTTTCCCAATCTCCCAGGTCCAGGTACTCACCCTGGAACCGCTTGCATACGCAATCTGGGTCAGACGGATGGCGTGACGGCAGGTATCGTAATAGGACGTAAAGTCAGGGGCTATCATCGTCTTCTGGATAACAGCCGTCAGCGTTGACGTACACCCGATCTCAGACATGATCTGACAAGTGTACACCGCCCCGTCAGGAGGATCCTTCACAGCCAACTTGCGGGACGTTCCCGCTATGGATCCCGTAGATGTCTTCCAGATGTAACTCGTGAATCCGTCCGGTGCGGTCAGTCGTGCCACGTTGGATCCTTCACAGTACTGTACCTCAATCGTCATCGACTGGCATTCGCCCACCATGTAAGAGTAGCCGTAGTGACCACTCTGACTGCAGTCGGCCGAATAGAACACGATCTGGATCTTGCTTCCCACCAGGCTCAGCAGGCTCACACCCACCGTCGTCCAGTCACGCCAGCGAAGGTCACCGCCGCAACTCTGGAAACCGGAGATACCCGCTCCGGACACCACGTTGTAACTGTTGCAGGCTACGTTCAGCAAATTGCCGTTCGTGTCCTGTATCAGCATGCCGAAACGCGGTTGGTTTGCTGCTTCGTGACTGGGATCCTGGAACACCACCGAGAAGTGCAGCAGCAGCAGGGAGTTATTCGTGTCTATGGTCATGGTATACTTGATGCACTCCGCATCCGCACCTGTACTCTCATTGCCGAGTTTGCAGGACTGGTTGAATCCGTCGGGAATCAGTGCCAGATACTCGTTCGGACTGCCGTCGCAAGTACGGGGATCATAACCATAGATGTCTGTCATGACGGTATGACGGCCGGACACAGCAGCCGAACCGGACCACGTCAGGGCATTGTAGGAAGTATTGGACGTGCTGGCAGAATTGGAAGTCTGGCACAACCAATACGTGAAATTCAAATAACTGAAATCCAAGTTGGGACACTGAGCTTTCGATATCAAAGCACTGAATGTCACCACAATAAATAAAAACAACCTTCTTATTTTCATAATCGATTATATTTGTAGTTGATTCTGCATGCAAATGCAAAAGTAATCATTTTTACGATAAAAAGAGACAAAAGTTATCGCTTTTGTTGCATCAAGATGACAAAAAATTAATGGTTATTTGCGGGAAAAGGCCACAAACAGGCTTTCTGCCACGCGTTCCGAAGCATGTCCATCCCCCAGTTTCGTACGCAAAAGACGGTAATCTTCCTCCATTTTTTTCTTCGCGGCACCTCCTTCCAATATTTTCGATAATTCGCAGGAAAGCTGCTTCACATTCATCCGCCCCTGTATCAGTTCCGCAACGACTTCCTTGTCCGCAATCAGATTGACCAGAGAAATGAAACGGATACCTCTCACCAGAAGACGGGCAATGGCATAAGACACCGGACTGCTTTTATAACACACCACTTGAGGGGTTCCAAGCAAAGCCGTCTCCAAAGTGGCCGTGCCCGAAGTGACCAAAGCGGCCTCGCTCTGCTGCAGCAAAGCATACGTCTGATTGTACACCACTTTGATCTGTCCGGAAAGATAGGGTTCATATCTTTTCTCCTGATGACGGACACCGGCTATCACGAATTCGTAATCCGGGAAACACCGGGACACCTCGGCCATCACGGGAAGCATCCTGCGGATTTCCTGAGTCCGGCTTCCGGGAAGCAATGCTATGAGACGAGGGTTTCTGGAAACCGCATGCTCCGGATGTTCCGCTTTCACCACTTCATCCAATAAGGGATGTCCGAGATAATGGACCTTCATGCCATGACGGGCATAGAAATCTTCCTCGAAAGGAAGAATGACATACATTTCCGCCACGTACTTCCGGATCTGACGGATGCGGGATTTGTGCCAGGCCCATACCTGGGGGGAGATATAGTAACAAACAGGTATTCCACTATGGTACAAACGTTTGGCTACTCTCAAATTGAATCCCGGATAATCGACCAGAATCACTACATCGGGTTGGAAAGAGCGGATGTCCTTCAGGCAAAAGTCCAGATTGGAAAAAATCGTACCGAGATGCGTTACCACTTCTACGAAACCCATGAACGCCAAATCTTTATAATTCTTAACCACGGTAGCACCCGCTTCTTCCAGGCGTTCGCCTCCCCATGCGCGAATCTCAGCTTGAGCATCCTGAAGGAACAGGGCTTTAGCCAAATTGGAGGCATGCAGATCACCGGAAGCCTCTCCGGATAGAATGTAGTATTTCATCTCGTTGTCCGTTTATATTCGTTGGGAAAGGACGGGCACCTGCGCATCTTTCCAAGCGGTAAAATCCCCTTCCTGTATATGTTTGCGCGCTTCGCGCACCAAGTCCAGATAAAAATGCAGATTGTGCAGGCTACCTACCATGCCGGCCAGCATTTCTCCGTTCATGAACAGATGCCGCAAATAGGCCTTGGAATAGATGCGGTCGGCAAACAGATCGCTTTCTTCGTCCAAGGGTGAAAAATCAAATTTCCATTTTTCGTTTCGCAGATTGATGATGCCCTGCTTGGTAAACAGACAAGCATTGCGGCCGTTTCGAGTCGGCATGACGCAATCGAACATATCCACTCCCAAAGCAATGCATTCCAGGATGTTGGCCGGTGTGCCGACCCCCATCAGGTAGCGGGGTTTTTCCCACGGCAGGATATCACAGCATATTTTTGTCATCGCATACATGTCTTCCGTCGGTTCTCCGACAGAAACTCCTCCGATGGCATTGCCTTCACAATCCATGGACGCGACGAATTCGGCCGAACGGACGCGTAAATCTTTAAACACGCTGCCCTGAATGATGGGGAAGAGGGATTGGTGACGTCCATAGAGCGGCTGGGTCTGCTTCCATTGATCGATGGCCCGTTCTAACCATCGGTGAGTACGCTCCATGGATTTTTCCGCATATTCGTGCGTGGCCGGATAGGGCGTACATTCATCCAAGGCCATCATGATATCCGAACCGATGATGCGCTGAACGTCCACTACCGATTCGGGAGTGAACTTATGGATGGAGCCATCAATGTGGGAGGAAAAAGTAACACCGCTTTCCGCAATCTTCCGGCGATGGCTCAGGGAAAACACCTGGAAGCCTCCGCTGTCAGTCAATATGGGTTTGTCCCAGGCATTGAAACGGTGCAATCCGCCAGCAGCTTCAATGACTTCCATACCCGGTCTCAAGTACAGATGGTAGGTGTTTCCTAAAATAATCTGGGCTTTTATTTCTTCTTCCAGATCTTTCAGATGTACGCCTTTCACCGCACCTACCGTGCCGACAGGCATGAAAATGGGAGTCTGTATCTCGCCCGAGTCGGTCTGCAGCAAGCCGGCACGGGCCTTGGATTTGGGGTCTGTCTCTTCTATGTTGAATTTCATAAAAATCGCTTTTCCATAAAAGTGCAAAAGTACTAAAAAAGAGAAAATGATTCGGGAAAATCATTCGACAGTCATCAAAAATGCATTTTTTTTCCATATACCTACACTTTTCATCCCATTTAGACGTTATAGTGAAAATTTTTGGAAACAGAATATGGACAAATCCGCAGAATCGGCACTTCGCATTCGTATCGACAACCAACTGGTGGACGAGGCGTTGGAGCATGGGGATCAGAAAGCCTATGCCACGCTGATGGAACATCACAAGGATTCTCTTTACTACATGATTTTCAAGATGGTGAACAATCCGTACGAGGCAGAAGACCTGACCATTGAAGCCTTTGGGAAAGCCTTCCGCAACCTGTCCAGCTATACCAAAAACTATGCTTTCAGCACCTGGCTGTACTCCATTGCAGCCAACAACTGCATCGACTACCTGCGCAAAAAACGCCTGAACTGCGTCCTGATGGACGATACCTATGAGACAGAAGACGATGTCCGCCAACCCTATGCAGACATCCCGGACAACATGCTCTCTCCGGAAGAAAAACTCTGCAAAAAGGAAGGAGAACTGTTGCTTCGCAGATACGTTGGCATGCTGAAAGAAGAGTACCGGACGCTGATAGAAATGCGTTATTTTCAAGAACTTTCCTACGAAGAAATCGCCACACGGACGAACCTTCCTCTGGGAACCGTGAAAAACCGCCTTTTCAAAGCCAAAAACAAACTGCAAGAAATCATTCAGAAACAACAACACGAAGAAACAACATGACGAAAAAAGCCTTATTCATCCTCTTTATGGGAGGAAGCATCATCCTTTCCTCCTGTGTCAGCAAGCAGAAATACATGGAGAGCCAGGAGGCACTGGCATCCTGCACCAAAGAGCGGAAAGCCCTGCAGTCAAAAGCCATGGGACTGGAAACCAGCAACAATGAACTGTCAGCAGACAAGGCCCAGATGGCTGAAAAAATCAAGAAACTTTCGGCTGACACCCTTTCCTACAGTCGCAGATACAATGACCTTTCCCAAAGATACGAAACACTTCGGCAGAGTTTCAACGACCTCACGGAATCCTACCAGAAGCTGGATGCCACCAACAAGAAGGAATCGGCTGTCATCCTGAAAAATATACAGGACCTCCAACTCGGATTGGAAGCCAAGGAAAAGGAACTCCAACGGATGACATCCCGCAAGGAAGCCGAATTCCGGAATCTGTCCGATTCCCTGCAAATGTTGTCCGACTCCCTTCTGAAGAAGAGCATGGATTTGGAAAGACAACAGCAGAAATTGAGCGAACTGCAGTCCGTTTTGGACAAAAAAGACGAGGATGTCCGACTGCTCAAGGAAAAAATCAAGCAGGCCCTTCAGGGATTTGACGGGAGCGGCCTGACCGTATACGAAAAGAACGGCAAAGTGTATGTGTCCATGGAAGAACAATTGCTGTTTGCATCCGGAAGTTTCCTCATTGACAAACGGGGTGAAGAAGCCCTGAAAAAACTGGCTGCCGTACTGTCTGCCGATCCCGACATCAACATCAGCATTGAAGGACATACGGACAATGTCCCGTACAAAGCCGCTTCTACCGCACAAATCAAAGACAATTGGGATTTGAGTGTCATGCGGGCCACCACCGTAGTGAAGACCCTTCTCCAATCGGGAAACATCAATCCGCAACGGCTGACCGCCTCGGGAAAAGGAGAATTCTTCCCCCTGGACAAAGCCGATACCAAGGAAGCCCGCGCCAAAAACCGCCGGACAGAAATCATCCTGACGCCGAAGTTGGACGCTCTGTTCGAAATTCTGGAATAATTCATGAAAGAACTTTGGGAACCTTATCTGTCCGATTTCACCACTTTCCTGCGGGTTGACAAGTCCCTCTCTCCACATTCTGTTTCTGCCTATCTGCACGACGTAGGGATGCTGAGAGACTATTTGGAAAAAAACCATGAACAGATAAAACCGGAAGAAGTGGACAAAGAAACCATACGGGCTTTTCTGGAACAGACATCCCACTTGGAAAAAACTTCTCAGGCCCGACTGCTTTCCGGACTGCGGACCTTTTTCCGTTTTCTTTTGATGGAAGACCGCATCGATGCCAGCCCGCTTGCCTTGCTGGAAAGTCCGAAAATCCGGCGGAAACTGCCTCAGGTACTCAGCTTTCCGGAAATCGAAGCTATAGAAAACAGCATGGACCTTAGCCAACCGGAAAACTTTCGGAACAAAGTCATCATCGAAACCATGTACTCCTGCGGACTGCGGGTTTCCGAGACCATCGGTCTGCGGCTGCAGGACCTGCATTTGAAGGAAGGATTTCTCAGCATCATCGGGAAAGGTGATAAGCAACGGCTCGTCCCTATCGGACAGTATGCATCCCAACTGCTGATTCTGTACATGGAAGGGGTACGGACCAAACTGCCTATACAGAAATCCGAGCAAGACTATGTATTTCTGAACCGTCGGGGACACCGGCTGACACGGGAAATGATTTTTACCATCGTGAAAAAAGCCGCCGCTGAAGCCGGCATTTCCAAAAATGTCAGTCCTCACTCCTTCCGACACGCCTTTGCCACCCACCTGGTCGAAGGAGGTGCAGACCTGCGTTCCGTTCAGGAAATGCTGGGACACAAAAACATCACCACAACAGAAATATACACCCATTTGGACCGCCGTTTTTTGGAAGAAACCATTCTGAATTTTCATCCGAGATATAAAAAATAATTGGTTCTCAAATCAATACAATATGTAAAAAATATTTTGACAAACGGTCCGAACATATTGTAAAAATGTCTACTTTTGCATTCACAAAAAATGACCGGTTTCAGTAGCTCAGCAGGTAGAGCACATCCCTTTTAAGGATGGGGTCCTGGGTTCGAGCCCCAGCTGGAACACTAGGGTTAGTGGGCCCTTCGAACTTTTATAGTTCGGGGGGCTTTTTTTTGTGCTCTTTTTTTTGCCAAAATACGAAAAAAGGCGGGTAAAAAGGCGGGTATACCCGCCTTTGACACATCGGAATGCGGCCGGAGCCTACACCTGACTTTGACAGCCAAAATTCAGTATCATTGTAAATTATTGAAAAACATAAATATCGGAAAATAGTCTCGGTGCCTTGGGTGCCTCGCTTCCAAAAAATGACTATCTTTGCGGCATGTTTGTGCGCAAAAAAGTTAAC
>JAZLLH010000055.1:0-11672 GCA_045598025.1 Bacteroidales bacterium
AAACACGGCCGTGAATTTCACCATCATATTGCCAATGTTGGTTTAAAAATAGGACTTTCATACGACCAAATGAATATCATTATTCGTCGTTTGTTTGGGAAAAAAGACAAATTCACAAAACGTATATTGGAATTGGAAATCCGAGAATTGTATGCTTTTGCCATAAACAATTCCGACAAACTCAGGCACGACATTATGCAAGCCATGGCAGCCGATTTGAATCAGGCATCTTTGCCTTCAGGCAGTCAGATTACCGAGTACGATTTTCATATTCCGAAAGAAACGGTTTTCACATACAACGGAAAATCAAAATCTCAAGATTTGTGCGAGAAGAATGTTTACAAAGGTTATTTAGTCTCAGCGGAACCTCGTTCTGATTCGGAAAGGGCGTTCGAAAAGTATTGTGAATCATGCAGCGTTGTTAATTGGCTTTACAAGAATGGAGACAAAGGCAGTGAGTATTTTTCCATTGTCTATACCGATAATTTCGGCAAGCTCAAATCTTTCTATCCTGACTACATTGTTGGTTTGGCAAATGGTGAAACGTGGATTGTCGAAACAAAAGGAGGTTTCAGCAGAACCGGCGAAAGCGAAGATATTGACAAATTTTCCCCGAAGAAATTCGAGGTTTTGAAAGCCTACTTGAAACAATACAATTTAAAAGGCGGTTTTGTCCGAAAAGACAAGCAAAGTCAGGAACTTTGTATTTGTACTGAAAAATATTCCGACAACATTCAAAGCGATGACTGGAAGTTGTTGAAAGATGCGATGACTGCCAAACGCACTACGCATTCCTATCCATTGGCTGGATATACCGAACTCGCCGTTGCCGAATCAGAGAACGTTTAAGCGTTATTCTAAACTTTCCTACTCCTCGTAGCTATAGTCAAGGACTTCGCTGCGGCGTTCCGACGACGGACGCTTCGCCGTCAGGGGACGTTTCGACCAGACGGAAATGCGCGGCTGCACCTGCCGGTCTTTGAGCGGTAAAAAAACGAAAAATAGGATAGAAAAAAATATTCAGGGCGCCGTTGCGTTATTACGAAAGTTTCATTTTAAATTTTTAATATCATGGGTATTATTCTTACTGTTTTATGTGGCGCACTGGCCGGATTCCTGGCCGGCAAAATCATGAAAGGCGGTGGCTTCGGATTCCTCGTCAACCTCATTCTCGGTATCGTCGGAGGCTTCATCGGGGGCAATGTCCTCGGCTGGATCGGCATTCATTGGGGCGGAACAATTGTAGGACATGTCGTAACCGCTGTCATCGGCGCCTGCCTGCTGATATGGGTTATTTCCCTTATCAAAAAGAAATAATACGGTCAAAATACCGGCTGTACGCCGGACAGGTAGAAAATGCCTATCCAAAGGAGGTAACGCAGGGCCTTCCCTATCAACATATAGAAGGCGCAACGCAGGGGCGGCAGCTTGTAAAAGCCCAACGCAATGGCAAAGACATCGCCTGCAAACGGCAGCCACGTCATCAGGGCGAGCAGGGCTCCCCAGCGGTTGATGCGGTCACGCTGCTTCTCCAGCGTTTCCCTTCGGACCCGGAAAATCTTTTCTATCCACGACCACCGGCCGAGCCAACCGATACCGAAGGAGGTGAGTCCGCCCAGCCAGTTGCCCGCAACCGCTGCACCGAAACAGGCAAAGGGATGCAGCCCGGCCAACAGCACGGCACCGAAAAGCACATCGGAAGAAAACGGCACGACTGTAGCGGCAAGAAAGGATCCTGCAAAAAGTCCCCACAATCCCCATTGCTGCAGAATTTCCAACATATCCGTGTCAACATCCTCTTTTCAGGACGATTTTAAAATTTCAATATATCTGAACTGCCACGATAATCCCGAGTCTGCTCCGCAAAACCGGAAACTTTCCGGCGGAACAGGGAGGTAATCAGCGGTTGGCATAACGCATTACATCCTCAGCTGTGATGGGATTCCCGCAGAGAATAAGCAAACGCTCGACCATGTTGTTCAGTTCCCGGATGTTTCCCCTCCAGGGAAGGTTTTGAAGTGCTGCTATAGCGTCCTTTGTAAATTCGAGTTTAGCCATATTCCGGCGCTCACAATCCAAATTCATGAAATGCTCCACCAAAAGAGGGATATCCTCTGTGCGTTCGCGCAGAGGAGGCACATTAATCAGGATAACTCCCAAACGATGATATAAGTCCTCACGGAAATTGTTATTCTCTATTTCTTTGCGCAAATCCTTATTGGTTGCAGAAATGACACGGACATCCACATTGATTTTCTGCTCTCCCCCTACTCGGGTAATCTGATTTTCCTGTAAAGCCCGTAAGACTTTGGCTTGGGCAGAAAGGCTCATATCCCCTACTTCATCCAGAAATAAGGTGCCTTTATCGGCCAGCTCGAAATTTCCCTTGCGCTGTTTGATTGCAGATGTAAACGAACCCTTTTCATGTCCGAACAATTCGCTTTCTATCAATTCGGACGGGATAGCAGCGCAGTTGACTTCAATAAAGGCTTTACCTGCTCTGCTGCTTTTTTCGTGCAATCCATGGGCGACCAATTCTTTGCCGGTTCCGTTTTCTCCGGATATCAGTACGCGGGCATCCGAAGAAGCCACTTTTTCAATCATGGCCTTCAGTTCCATTACTGCCGGTGAATTTCCTACGATTTCGTATCGCTGACTGATTTTCCGTTTGAGCTGCTTGGTTTCTTTTACCAGATGCTGACGATCCATGGCATGGCGGACTGAGATCAACAGACGATTCAAATCCAAGGGTTTGGTGATGAAATCAAAAGCACCGGATTTCAAAGCAGAAACCGCCATTTCAATATCCCCATGACCGGTAATCATAATCACGGGCACATCGTTGATTTCCTGTATTTTTTTCAACAACTCCATGCCGTCTATGCCTGGCATTTTGATATCGGAAATCACGACATCGAAAGTCTCCGCTCCTATAGCGGACAAAGCCGCCGAGGCCTGCTGCACAGCCGTAACCGCGTAGGATTCGTATTCCAAGACCTCCTTCAGGGCTTCACAAATTGACTCCTCGTCATCAACAACCAAAATTCTTGCTGTAGCGTCCATAATCTTACATTTACCGATATGTTTCAAACGCGATATAAAAAAAATATTATTGTTAAGCAATTTTTTAACTATTCCCAAGCCGACGGTCCGGAACACTTGCCGACCACACCGACGGTAAACGTTTCCGGCTGCAACCACTGCTCAGCCAATGACCGGATTTTTTCGGGTGTAATTTCGGATATACAGCGGAAATAATCCTCAAAAGAAGAAACTGCCAATCCGTAATCATCCAATCCCATATAGCGGTCCATAAGAGAAAACAGGCCGTCAAAACTTCGCAGAAGTATGCCCGACTCGTAGGCACATACCCGGCTGAGTTCTTCCATATCCGTTCCTTTGTCACACAACTCGGATACTTCAATCCGGATTTTTTTCAAAGCCTCGTCCGTACGCGATGCATCCACATCGGCAGAAATACAAAAAACGCCTGCATGCTGCATAGGTGCCAGATAGGAATATATGCCATAGGCCAAACCACTTTTTTCCCGTATCTGCGTCATCAGACGGGAACCGAAATAGCCTCCGAGCACCCGATTGACCAACATCATAGGGTACCAGTCCGGATGTGTCCGCTGGAACAGGATTTTTCCCATACAGATACTGGATTGCATGGACTGAGGTCTCTCCTGAAAATGAAATTGGGATACAGAATATTCCACATTGGACGGAAAGCGTCCTCCAAAAGCTGCTCCAGACAGTTTTCCCATTGTTTGGGACAATTGATTCTTCAGTTCATCCGTAATGTTTCCGGCTACGAAAATCCGTATGGCTTCGGGTACGTAGTGCTTTTCGAAATGATCCCGCACATCCTCTACCGTCCAGTCGTCCGTTTGCTCCGGCCACAGAAAACGTCCATAAGGATGTTCCTCCCCGAAAACCGCTGAAAAAAACGAGCGGTATGCTAAATTCGAATTCTTTTCCAAACTGACCTGCAGATTCTGTTTCTGTTGGAAACGGACCAAATCGAGATGCTCCGGTCGGAAAGCCGGACATTGAAACATTTCCTGCGCAAGTTCCAACACCCTGTCTTTTGATTTGTATAGAAAATAAAAAGAAAACACCGTAAAATCCCGGCCATTATCCACTTCCAGAAAAGCGCCCTCATAATCCAGACAATCGGCCCAAGACTCACCGGGATGTTTCAAGGTTCCCTCCTGCAACATCTTGGACACAGCCAGAGCATTGCCCTGCTTGCTCTGGAAACGGCTGCCTGCACACACCCTCACATCCATGCGGATCAACTCACGATCTGACTGATGCAACATGTACAAAGGAATTCCGTTGGGAAGCCTTTCCACCCCCATAGGATATAATCGGGGAGTAGGAAACGCAAATGATTCAGGAGGTAAAGTACGGTCCAACATGGTTTATCGGGGTATTAAGGAAACAAAGGGCACCAGCATTTCCTCCATGGAAATGCCACCGTGCTGAAAAGTATTCCGATAGTAATTGGCATAGTGAGAGTACTCGTTGGGATACACAAAAAATTGATCTCCGATAGCGAACACATACTTGGACGATACATTCAGCCGGGGAAGATAGGCCGAAGCCGGATTGGCCACTACAAAAACCTCTCTTTCGTCCACAGCCAGATTCTTTCCCAACTTGTATCTCAAATTGACACTGGTTTCCCTGTCGGCCTGTATCCGGACCGGCGTCTTGATCCGAATGGCTCCATGATCAGTGGTGATGCATACACGTATCCCTTTTTCCGATAAATATTTGAGCATTTCAAATAATTGGGAATGCGAAAACCATGTTCTGACAATAGACCGATAGGATAATTCATCTTCCGCCAAGGATCGGACAATATCCGTTTCCACATGGGCATGGGAAAGAATATCCACAAAATTGTACACTCCCACCACCAGTTGATTGCCCAAGAGTGAAGGCATACGTTCTACCATTTTTTTCTCGTATTCATTGTTGAGTACTTTGAAATAGAAATGTTTCTCTTTTCGTCCGCAACGCTTCAGGTACATACCCAACAATTCACTTTCTTTCATATTCTTATTGCCCTCATCCGTTTCGTTTTTCCACAATTCCGGATATATTTTTTCGATTTCAGAAGGCATCAGACCGGCAAACAAACTATTACGCGCATAGGGAGTGGCAGTGGGCAATATACTGTAATACAAGTCATCCTGTTCCATACGAAAATAATCGGACAACAAAGGCTGTATAGCCCGCCAATGGTCATAACGCAGATTGTCAATCACCAACAGTACTGTTGCTTTATCCGGCTGCAGTTTGGGAAACAGGGATTCCTTGAGCAGCGTATGCGACATCAGAGGCCGGTTCGCATCCTTCCCGGAAATCCAGTCCAGATAATGCTTGGATACAAATTTGGAAAACAAGGTATCCGCTTCTTTTTTCTGAGTAGCCAGAATTTCCTGAATGCCGTTATCCGAACTTTTTTCCAACTCTATTTCCCAATACACCAAGTCACGATACACGGAAATCCAATCTTCCGAAGTAGATGCATAGGCCATTCGATTGGATAGTTCCCGAAAGGACTGCTGATAATCCATGCTGCTTTTTTCTGTGACCAGCCGTTTATTCTCCGTCAGCTTTTTCAGACAATGCAGAATCTGCATAGGATGAACCGGTTTCACCAGATAGTCGCTGATATTTGACCCTATGGCATCCTCCATAATCCTTTCCTCCTCACTTTTGGTAATCATCACTATGGGCAGTCCGGGATATTTGTTCTTGATCTGCATGATGGTATCCAAACCCGACAAACCGGGCATGTTTTCGTCCATAAAGACGACATCTGCCATTTGCCGGTCCAACAATTCTATCGTTTCATTTCCACTATAGGCAGGAATCACCTCATAACCTTTGGATTCCAAAAAAATAACATAAGGTTTCAGCAGATCGATTTCGTCATCTGCCCATAGAATTCGGATGCGGTCAGACATGGTTCGGTATGTTATAATGTATTTGAGAAAACGCCAAACCGTGCATCTTATTGCATCCCGACACGGGAAATTAAAGAAACGGGCATATGTTGTCAGTGGTTACGCCCACGCCCGAATTCCATAAGATAGGCCTTCAGGAAGTCGTCTATGCCACCGTCAAGCACGGCCTGTGTGTTGGCCGTTTCCGTCCCGGTACGATTATCTTTGACCAACTTGTACGGATGAAGAACATAGTTGCGGATTTGGGATCCCCATTCTATTTTTTTCTTTCCGCTCTCCATTTCATTGATTTTTTCGTACTTTTTCTGCAATTCAATTTCGTACAGACGGGATTTGAGCATCTGCAAAGCTTTTTCCTTGTTCTGCAGTTGAAAACGGGTAATCTGACATTCTATCACTATACCCGTCGGAATATGGTGCAGACGGACAGCTGTTTCCACCTTGTTCACGTTCTGCCCACCGGGGCCGCCCGAACGGAAAGTGTCCCAGGTGATGTCTGCCGGTTTGATTTCTATGTCAATATTGTCATCCACCACTGGGCAGACAAAAACGGAAGCAAAAGAAGTATGACGGCGGTTGGCCGAATCAAAGGGAGACAGGCGCACCAGACGATGTACTCCGCTCTCCCCTTTCAGGTTTCCGTATACATAGTCGCCTTCAATCTCGATGGTCGCCGATTTTATACCTGCCACTTCCCCATCCAGACGATCCAGTTCGTGTACCTGATACTGATGCTCTTCCGCCCAACGGACATACATGCGCAACAGCATTTCTGCCCAATCCTGACTTTCCGTACCCCCAGCACCGGAATTAATCGTCAGAGTGGCTCCCATCCGGTCTTCTTCATCATTCATCATGTTCTTGAACTCCAAAGCCTCAATCGCGTCCAATGCCTGACGATAATGCTCATCACACTCCGCTTCGTCCATTTCACCGGCTTCAAAAAATTCCAAAGCCAATTCTGCCTCTGAAACGTTTTCCTCCGTAGAAGCATATGCCTTTGTCCAAGATTTCAACAAATTGATGGACTTCATCTCCAGCTCGGCTTTTTTGGGATCATCCCAAAAACCGGATTCCTGCGTTTTTAATTCCCGTTCATTGATTTCGATCTGCTTGCGATCGATGTCAAAGACACCTCCGTAACTCGCTCAGCCGCTCACGCAGCTCCCTGATAGCGTCCTGTTGTACCATATTCTGAATAGCTTATGTTTTCGTATGTTTTTTTCATTCCCGGACAGACAGCGATGCCTTCGGAACTGTTTTGCCCGGAAACGGATGCTGCAAAGATACGCATTTTTTGAATGCCATTTTCAGGATGAACGCAGAATTTTGAGCCACACGGTAAATATCATTCCTTCACAAACTTCCCGGTACAGGCCTGCTCCGTCGCAGTACTCAGCTTCAGCAGGTACATACCCGCCGGAAGGGTGGAAACATCAAGTCCGGAAGCGGTAACCCTGTCTTTCCGCAGCATCACCCGTCCCAGCATATCGCTGACAACGACCCCTTCCACTTCCGATTCTCCGTCCGGAAGCTGCAGATGCAGCAGCCCCGAAACGGGATTGGGCCAGATTTTCAGCGCACGTCCGGATTCCGGTTCGGAAACGGAAGTAGAGGAAGAATCTTTGGAGAAATTACTTTTCAAGTATATTTCTTTGGTTCTCAATAATTCACTTGGACTGCTCTCCGGCAATACGCAACTTTGGAAAGGCTGTATGTATGCATAAAATTCACCTGATGCATTCGGTTGAATCAGCGTACCATCTCCCAATAAAATTTCTTTACCAGCCCTTAACTGCACATCAGAAGATCCTTGAACAGAAAAATCTGCCGTTTCCAGATAATTATAGGCGTTGCGATTGTAGCTTGTATTTGTGATATTCTGATTATTCAGAAATAAATTAATATCCGGTTCATCGTAAACAGTTGCTTTAAACCATACATTGTTTGGAGATACAGGTATATACGTATTGGTAAATATTTGACCTATCGAATTATAGTCAAGTTTATATACCCACGTTTTCAAAGTGGCAGACGTGTTTGTAATATTGCTTACAGAGCAATATCTTGTGCTTGAATTTGGATTTGCTCCGGAATAACCGTTTGATTGTGCTATGATTACTGGATGTTCTGCATAAGGATAAGAAATATTCTGTGTAATCGTATACTTTTGTACATCATAATATACACCTGCTGCCACATCGCAATCATTGTCAAATACGCACTGCGTATTGACTGACGTTACAGAACCTCCCGCTAACTGATATGAAGAGGATGGGAATGCCAACGCTTCAAGCACAGCTTTATATGCGTTTATTTTTCCATATCCAACTTCTGTGTTCCAGAAACCATATTGCTTTTCCTCGCAATAGGAATATCTCTGCAACTTGTCGCAAGAATAACACAAGATAGCTCTTGCCTCCGTCGCAGTAAGGCAAGGATTGGCAGATAAGATCAAGGCCATCACTCCGGCTGCATGAGGACAAGCTGCAGATGTGCCGTTGAAATCCAGAATGTAACCACTGTTGGTTGTTGTCGTCGGTATGAAAACCCCAGGCGCGACAACATCCAATCCATTACCAGTATGACTACCCCAATTTGTTTCTCCATCACAACTTTTCGCTCCTTTGCGTTCTCCACATGGACTCATTGCCCCAACCGCAATCGTATTGGATAAAGATGCTGGATAAAAAATGAATGGATAATCTTTATTTCCCACACTGCAAATTACAGGTGTACCTAATCCATTTCTTCCATATCTCACCATGCTATCAATAGCATTCGACAGCATGGGATTAGGGGACCCACTACCAAATGAACAATTGACAACGTCAACATTTTGTCCGCACAAAAAACGAAATGCGTCTATCAGTGCAACGTCCAATAGAGTATCGCCCCAACCAACTCTTATTGGAATTATTTTTGCATTGTATGCAACACCTTTGACTCCTATATCATTGTTTATTGCAGCAATAACTCCTGCACATTTTGTTCCATGGTCACTATACTGATTGTCGTTTTCTCCGGCACTTCCTAATCCCAGAGCATCATAACCTGGCAATAAGTTTGCTGCCAAATCCGGATGATCCAATTGTACACCATTGTCAATAACTGCCACAACAATTCCTTCACCTGTACTCCAGTTCCAAGCGGATTCCACATTGATGTCCATGCCTGTTTCTCCACCATGTTGTCCCGTATTCTTCAATCCCCACTGTGAAGAATAATACGGATTCTGAAAAGCATTGGCCCGATAAAAAGCTGGAACAGCATACTGAAATGCCCCGGTTTCATACAAAAGATTAGCAAAATGCAAAGCCTCAGAGACAGAAAGTTTCACGAGATATTCGTTTTTGGCAAGACCATAAGGCCGGAATGATTTATACGGGACTTTGAAAGCGTTCAAAAGAATGTTCAAATCCGTTTCCTCTTTGGTTTGCAATAAAATGTCATTGAAACACCATTGTACACAACCATCCTTGATATAAATCAATTCATCTGCTACCATCACACTATCCTTTTCTGACAATAACTTGTTGAACATGTTTTTCCCAGATTCTTTCGACGAATATTTACGAAAAGCAGAAGATGTCAATTTCGCGTATTTTACCGTCTTATTTACCATAAAATATTCCTTTTCACCTTTTTCATTATATATAAAAACCTCTTGAGCAGGAACATTGGAAAACAAAATAAACAATAAATTCATTAATAATATTCTCTTTGCTATCATACCTCTATATTTTTAAAATGTATAACCCACACCCAAATTCAGGCTATGATGTCCACGGGTGTATTCTATAGTTCCATCCATTGTTGTTATATACGGATAATTATACATCGAACTGAAACAATAGTCAAAATGCCAGGATGCGAAAAACGCCCAGCACCTTGTGTTATATCCCATCCGGATTCCGGGACTCAGCACAAAACAAGTCTGCCGATCTGTTCGGTTATCATTATGATCGAAAGTCAACTTGGTCCAACAAATCCCCATGGCAAGATAAGGAGTGAGATTAAAACCATTCAAACACAGGGAAAAATCCGGAGCAATCTGACAGATATTGTTCTGTTGCACACAATCAAACTTTGTCGAATAGGTACGGCTATTTAATTTGACAAAGCAGCAGATGGGGTCAAATTCGCTGTATCCGTAGCCCAAGCCAATCCCCCAATTGTTCCCCAACATGCGGTGATACAGGACATCTGCCGCGGGACGGAACTCCGTCAATCTTTCTGCATACCGATTCTGAGATATCACCAGAGCCCCGCCGCTCACCAGAACAGCATTTTTCTTTTCCGGAGCAGAAGGCTGCTGCTGGGCTTTTGTATTCACAAACGTCAGCATCAGCATACAAAAAACAAATATCGTTTTTTTCATCACCTTACTCCTTTCTATTCCTTTAATCGCCAGACATTATTACCAAACTTTAATTCGGAAATCCCTTTCCCTTTGATGATTATTACTTTTTCATCCCCCTCTTCCAGAATCAGAGAATCTCCTAAGATCGTAGAAAAAGTACCTGAAAAGGCATCTCCATCATAGTGCTTTCCCACACTGTGTGTTGTTACAGCATCTAATAATATATAACTACATCCTATATCAAAACTTTTATCATCATTCGTATTCATAAACCCAGATAATAATAAACTGTAACTGTCCGAACTTATACAAACAGACATCCATGTTGAATTAATATCACATTTGCATGTCCTCGGACTATATTCTGTTTCAGAAACATTCATTTGGCTCACTTTTCCGGAAAGAATCTGACCGCTATCATTGACAAAAGTCACTTCCTGATTGATCACATAAGGGAAATAGGCTCTCAATTCATACGGGAACGCTTGGAATTTCTTTTTGCAGGAGGAAAGAAAAAGCAGGGAGCAAACTAATGCCATCAATAAGAACATGTATTTTTTCATGTTATTCCTCCTTTCTGATTTCAATGTATTTTAAGGTTGATAAAAAAGAAAATTTCACGGCGCAAATTTACAAAATTTCCGAATACGGAAACGACATTGCAGTTTTTTTACAGCAATGTAAATCAATATTTTACGTCATTATTTTTCAAAATACGACTGCTCGTGAAGCGGAGATTCCGGAAAATCCGGAATCCGGATGCACGAAGTCTATTCCTTCACGAACTTCCCGGTACAAGCCTTTCCAGCCGCGGTCTGCAGCTTCAGCAGGTACATGCCCGCCGGAAGGGCGGAAACGTCGATTCCGGAGCCGGTAACCCTGTCTTTCCGCAGCATCACCCGTCCCAACATGTCGCTGACAACAATCCGTTCCACTTCCGATTCTCCGTCCGGAAGCTGCAGATGCAGCAGCCCCGAAACGGGATTGGGCCAGATCTTCAGCGCCCGTCCGGATTCCGGTTCGGAAACGGAAGTAGAGGAAGAATCCTGCTGCGGCATGTACGCATGATGCATCGGAAGGACTGTGTTTCTTTCAGCCATGCTTTGCTGCTCGGTCCTTCCGGAGCATGGAGCTATGACCGCCTCGAAATCGGAACCTTCTGCAGCATAGAAACCATCGGTCAACACGATTTCTTCTCGGGCTTGCAGAGAAAGGCTTGCTCCATTATTGACAGTAAATGCATTGTTGTTCCTGATTAAATGTTTCGCCTGTATGTTCAAACTATTCCCGCTTGCGACATTCACATTTTGAGTGAAGATATA
>JAZLLH010000056.1:0-37198 GCA_045598025.1 Bacteroidales bacterium
CCGATTTAAACGTTGTGAATTGCTTTCTTTTTAGTACTTTTGCAAGTTCTTTTACAGTTGCACTGTTATATCGTCCATTCTGTTTGAAGTTGTGAATTGCTTTCTTTTTAGTACTTTTGCAAGTTCTTTTACAGTACGACAACTGTAATCAAATAATTCACAATACATTTCACACTGTATTAGAATTGAAAATTCCACCTGAACAGGTGGAATTTTTGCTTCAATAAGGCTCAAAAAACAACTCCAATTGTTGCTCCGGAGCTTCTACAGTTTGCTGCTTTTTGCCACAAAAAACTTCCATTTCTCCGAATTGCTTATCGGTAATGCACAAAATACCGACTTTCCCCAATTCCGGCAAAAAGGATTTTACCCGCTTGATGTGGACATCCGAATTTTCCTTGCTGGGACAATGTCGGACATAGATGGAAAATTGAAACATAGTGAAGCCATCGCCCATAATGTTTTTCCGGAAATCACTGGCTGCCTTACGTTCTTTTTTTGTTTCTGTAGGCAAATCAAAAAAGACCAAAATCCACATTACCCTATATTCACTGAAACGTTCCATTGTCCAACTGCAGTTGGTTATTATTCCAAAATCGGGTAGGTTATTTTCCGCAATTCTCCGCTGAAGCATTTGTATAATGAGGCTGATGTCTGACTCGCGGCAACCATTAGCGGACGCCGCTGTCCATCTATGGTAACATCCAAGGCGGGAATGATTAGCAATTCCTTTTTTAAGGATGTATCCAGGTCTTTCGAGAAGGGATACTTTTTCATGACTTGAACGACCAACCGGTCAATGTAAGGCCGATACGGCTCCATGATATCGTCTGCCAAACAGTATGCGTTGTATCGGTTATGATGGTGAATACCCAGTGTGGGAAGCATTCCGCTGGAAACCAATGCACGGGCGATTACGGCACGTAATATGGCGTAGGCATAATTCAACAGATTATTCGGATATATTCCATCTCGATCTCTGATGAAATCAGGAATATCCGGAAACATGTTTTTCCAATAATAAGCTGCTGCTCTTGCCTCCAGATTCTCGCTGTCTCCGCTTTTTACCTGATTCACCCAGACGCGCATATTCTGAACCTCAGTTTTACGTAACTGATACAAAACTTCCGCCTGATTACGGATTTTGCAGGCAACGGTCTGTTGCCACAGTTGCTTCTTTAAAGGAAGGCTCGCGTTAATCTGATCAGTATAGCGTTCGCTTTGTATGCTGTTTCCCTCCAATGGCAGCATCAGGCCCATCGGCATGTGTGCAGCGTTGCAGGTGATTATGGCACAATTGTTTTCCAATAAGGCGGCCATCACGCCATGAGTAATGGTTATCTGAGGATGATCCAGCAGTACTACTCCTAAATCTTCAATGGGAATGGTTTTGCTCACAGCTTGAGCAGTTCCATCGGAACCACCTGCTATTTCTGTGCCGATGAGTTTTACCACCAGCTGTTTGTTCTGTAGCGACAGCATCGTCGGCATGCTGAAACAAAGGGTACGTTTAATCATTCTCCTTTTTTATTTTTTCTTGTTTGGGAAGAAAATTCCGGCTACTCGTCACATTGTGTCCCAATTCTTTTTCTGTAGCTTCTCGTGCTACTCCGGCAACTTTTCCACCACGTTGGGCAACTTGCTTGCTTTGGTCAAAAGTTTCAGGCTCTTCTTGTTCGGAGATTTCCGTCGTAACGCGTTCGCCAAGCATTGTAAAAATAAATTCAAGGTCGTTCATGTGGTCGCGCAGATTCTGACTCTTTTTGGTAAGTCCCTTGAACTCCTTGTATTCCGATGGGGTCATTCCGAAGGTGGCTTTGCTGATTTCAGCAGTAAGAATGGCGTAGTCCTGTTCTTCCGTTATGCCGCGTTTCTTCCATTCGTCGGTCAGGTTCTGTCGGATGGCGATTCCTCTCAGTCGCTTATCAATCCAGTCTTTGGGATAGCCTTTCTTTTCGTATAGTTCTTTCATCCTTTCCTGTGCCAATTCAGGATTTTCTATTTCCTGCAATCTTTCGTAGCCCACTTGTGACAACCATAGCTTAAAAGGTTCGGCTTTGTGCGATGGGATAGATTGGATGATACGGAGCAGGACAGATGTTTCCGCACAATCGGTGGCATATTTTTTCCCATCAGCGGCTTCAAATTTCAGTTGTACGATTTTTTCGTACGACTGAAATCCTTCTTTTAAGAGCTTCTTTTTCAGATCACTCCAATATCGTTTAGGAATGGAACTATCGGTTAGCACGGCAATGGTGTCCACAATTGAAAAATACCATTCGTCACGGATTTCATCGTGGTAAGTTCTGATTTTTTTGTCCTGGAATAGTTTGATATTACTCATAATTTTGTGGTTTAGAGTTAATGAATGAGTTGGTTATTCCGCGCTACAATATATCGATTAGTATTCGCCTACGGAAACAATTTGTCCAATGTGGTTGACACGAACTTTGACGATACTTTCTAATTTTGCTGTGGATTGTAATTTTTTCCATGTTATATCTCTAAGTTCTTTTTTGTCTTCGACTGTCGTTTCTAAGTGATGACGAAAAACGTACTCTCTCACAAAACTATTACCCGCTTTAACTTTTGACATTTTTTGTACTCGGAATAAATTGGGGTTGATTTTTGTGTAATTGTCGGGGTTGAGCAGGTCGATTTCTTTAGGGTTGAAACCGCTTTCTTCATTCGGGAATACAAAATATTCGTTCTGCTTCATTGTGAACAAGAACTGCCAACCTTCGTCAGATTTGTATGATTTATCAATAATGGGAAGCCCTTGGTTTGCACGTTCTACAGCTTCGAAGAAAGAGACTACGATTTCATCAATTTCGTACATAGGAGTTCCGTCTTCGTCAATTTTTTGCAGCCCGTTTTTGTCTAAAATAGGTTTGCGATATACGGCAACGTGATGGTTATTGCCCGTATTGACGAAATCAACAGGTTGCCTGTTCCCATCTTTGTTCAAAATAAGGTTGCCGTCTTTGTCTCGTTTGTCGTGCAAGGGCTCTCCGTTGCTGATACCTGTGATGGTGACGCGCTTGATGGTGATTCCTTTCTCTTTGTTGAGCCAAATCGGGTTGTCATCTAAATTTGTAAAAGCTTTTTTAGGATCGTTTCCATATTCTTTGAGACGTCGCTCAAGAATCTGTCGGATATGAACATCAATAACTTTGTCAATTTTCAAGTCTGGTGATATTTCTTTGCGGATGGTGAAATTAGTCTCAAAGGTCACTGTCTTTACACGTTCGGGAACTTGCTCTGTTTGCTCTGAATTGAGATATATTGGTTTTTTTGCCAATGCATTGGCTCCCGTAAACGCTTTCTTGGCGTCGCCATTAAATGCGTTGAGTCTGGCAAGCAATGCTTCGCGATAGCGTTGTTTTGCAACGGTGGCAATTTTTTCTGCGTTGAAAGCAGAGCCGACCTTTTCCTCATTGGTTACATATCGCTTGATGGTGCCGTAAACAGTTTCATTGTGGAGTTGTCCACGAGGAGTTTTTACAACTTGTCCTCTGATTTTTTTGACCTCTCCATCGGCAGTCACAATCTCTGAGGTGACATTGTTTTTTGCCTTATTGACATTTATTGTCGTGACTTTGTTTTTGGCTTTGATGGAGATAAGGGTACTCTCCAATTGTTTTTTTGCTTCGGCACGGAATGAGGCATTGGATCCAAATGGAGACTTGAACCGCAGTTTGCCGTGTTCGTCGCGTTCGAGTTCTTTGTGCTCGATGGCGTAAATGACATTTGACCGTTCTTCCTTAGGAAGTGAATCCAACTCAACGGTGTCAAGGTCTATATATTCATCTGTGCCTTTCTGAACACGGGCGTTGAGGTTGTTGAGGTATTGGATAATGCTGCGCTTGGTGAATGCGATGGTGAGTGCATCCATTGCATGATGACGGTGGTCGTTGCGTTTGGTCCAGTCTTTGATTTGACGGATTTGACGACCGTCGTGGTCTTCGCGGTAAGTTGTCAGTCCTAATTTGTCGTATTTATCCCAGTTGAGTTCTTGCATCACGTTGACAAGTCCCCAATCCTCACGCAGGCGGTCGGTGATGGCTCCCGTAGTAGGAACGACAAACATTACAATCTCTTCAAGAATCTCGCGTGCCTTCTTGGCTATATATTGCGAGTCGCGCAAGTCGCGGTTGATGAAACCACTTGGAATTTCATCTTCGGTCATTAGGAGCCGGTCGCGTTTGGTCTTGCTGATTTTGGATTGTTTGAACAAGTTTTCTACGCGAGATTTATATGCTTCCACTTCGGTTTCCCCAAGAGTTTTTACATAGTCAAGTGCCGTGGCGTTGCTTTTTGCGATGTTGACGGCGCGAGCTTCGATGGTCTTGTTGGAAAACGAATCGTCAAATAGTTTGGCTTGCGGAATAATATGTTCAATATCGAACTCTTTAGAAAAGAGTTTTTCTTGCGGGATATAGGTATTGCTATACAAAGTCCTGAATCCATTTGACTCTAATTCCAGATAGAGTTTGTAGCGGATGATGTCGTTTCGACTTGGGCTGGGAATGTCAAATTCGTTTTGCAGAATGGTGATATATTTCTCGTGCAGCGTATTGCTTGCGTTGATTTGTCTGGTCATTTCTTCGCGTTCTTTGGCACTTTTCTTGAGTTCGCGAGCCAACTCTATACGAATTTCGTCGGGCTTCCCGTAAGTGTCGATAACAGCATTGACCACATTAATCATTTGGTTTAGGATCTTTTCAACAACAGGGTTGCGTAGGCTGTTTTTGGGAAGTATATCTAAATGATCTTTCAACACCTTATTGGCAAGTTCCTCTTTAGTGAGTGATTTCTGTGAATGACGGTATCCTGCATATTCACATGCTACGCTATATTCCAATCCGTCTTTCATATAGGGGAGAATCTTGCGCATGGCTTTGGAACTTAGACTGCCATAGTCGGGCTGGAAAATGACATTGGCAAGTATGGCTGCATAGGTTTCCTCAAAGCCAAAATGTTCTCTGAGCTTTGCAATCAGTTTTTCGTTGCCAGTTTTAGAATTGTCTCCTTCAAAGGAATAGAGCAAGTGCCATAGTTTGAACATAGGTTGTTGCTCGAAGGCGTCTCCTTCCAAGGAGGAATCGAAATGAAGAATTTGGGTATTGATTCCTAATGCATTGAATACATTGGTAACAATGTCCAATACTTTTGATGTTTCCATCTTTCCGAAATCGCATTCGCCGTGACCGCTTTGCTCAATGATTATTTGGTAGGCTTTGAACAGGGTGGCTTGAGTGCGATTTCCCTCTATGGTGGCAAAATTTAGGTTTAGTTCTTTGTGGTTTTTGAATAGGATTTTTAGCGCTTCTGCCTTTGAGAGTTTCTCCTTGTAATTGAGCTCTTCAAATAATTGTTCTTTTTCTTCTTGTGTGAGATACCGTTTCCCTTTGGCACAAGAAAGTTCTGTTGTGTTTGAATCGGTTTCGGCGGGACCGGAAACAATTAAGTTGTTGAGTACTTGCCAAATCTTGAATTCTTGGAATAGTGGAGATGATTTTGGACAGACTCTTAATCCTACGTCTTTAATGCGTTTTTTGCCATCAATGGTCACTTCAACTTTTTTGTTTTCAAACTCACATAACGAAATCAGTCCTTTTTGTGATTTAAGAGGCCTTTGGTAGAAGATGATGATGTCTCTTATTTCATGCTTTAGTTCGGGTGTTAGTTCCGAGTGGAATTGTTGTTGTGTATTCCATATCCGCTCGAATTCATCCATATAGTCCTGTCTATAGAATACTCTGTTTTTGAGGCTTGTATTTGGATTCTCGTCAAGGAGTTGCATCAAGTATTGTCCAACTGTCTGTTTTTTGAAATAGAGTTCTTTGCTGCGGTCTCCAATAGCACCAAGATAACCGCTGGAATTGCTGAGTTGTCCGTTGATCTCTTGCAGAACAATTGCTAATTCTTCCAAATCCAGTTGTCTGTGTAAAGCATCGCAACGCCATTGGTAATTCTCTTTCTTCAACTCGAAACCTTTGGTGTCACGTTTAATGCCGACGATTCCGAATGGTACTTTGCATATTCCCCAGGTCTGAGTTTTGTTTTTGCCTCGCAAAGATTCTTTGAGGGTGTCGTTTAATAGGGTCGGGTAAAAAGACTTTTGAAATTCCCAAATGCGGTCGAATTCGGATTGAAGGTCGGATCGGTAGAAGTCTGGGACATAGTTTTTCCCACTACAAAGAATATTGTAAGTAAATTCTCCTGGTGTGAGATTGTTTTCATAAAGTTCTTGCGCAATTGCCATCCCGTCAATCAATTGTCCCTCTTCTTCATTCTTTGCTTTGCGGCTGCTTTTGTAACCTCGTTTCTTGTTGATCATTACAAGAACGCGAGCAAATTCGGATAGTGCTATTTCTTCGGTAGCTGCCTTGGCTCTCAAACGGTAGGTTTCGAAGGTGGAGCTATTGCCATTTTCAGAAAGTAGCGATTCTTCTGTAATGAAATTATGTGCTTTCAGCACCTCGATTAAGTTTTCTCTGCGAAGTTTGTAACGTTGAAGGTTGCGACGCATGGAACGTTTCAATGTTCTGTCGGCATTGGTTGTAATGCTTTTTCCTTTTTCAAAATTTCCTAGTTCGTCAACTGTCAAAGGATTTACTCTGACACCGGTTTTAATGATGGATGATTGTTCTTGTTCGTTTTCCGCTTCGTTGACTAAAGCCCATCCGATGCTGTTTGTTCCCAGGTCAAGTCCAAGTATATGTTTCATTTTTGTGTTTTTGATTCTAAAAGTTGAAAATGCAAAATTACAAAAAAAAGATGATTTTTTTTACTTTTACACAAAAAAAAAAGCGAGGCATGTTGCCCCGCCTTGAATGTTTTCACAACGGAATAATCCTTATTGTGAATTGCTTCTTTTTAGTTCTGCAAAAGTAATACTTTTTTAAATAGGACTCTTATTTTTTCATAAAAATTTTCACAAATATTCAGCACCACTCCCATTTCCTTTTTTCTTCATCACAATTTCAGAGAAACAGATCAGAATTCAGCATATGAAACATGCTAATTGCCTGTTTATTCAAGTTTTTTCATAAAAAAAAGCGCCTCGGTTAAACCAAGGCGCTGATGTTTGTCTCCGCGTCACCGGGAAGCAGGAGGATGGGTGGTATTTCGATGAGGGTGTAGGCTCCGTAACGCCCTTCGTTCCGCAGGCGGACAGCTGCGCGGGCGCAACTGGTCATTACCTGAGCTGTCAGAGCCGGATTATTGATTTCCATTTCGAAGGAAAAACGCTGGTTATGAGTAATTCCGCTGACTCCGGAACGGCTCAGATGGACACCGTGAGCTACGTTGTTGAGCGTCTTTACCGAGGGTACAGCCACCATATGGGTCTCGTCATGGGCAAAATAATCATCCCGGAGCAAAGCCTGTTCCACCTGACGGGCATCGGCCCCTTCCTCCAATTCAACATACACCATGCGGCGATGTATCCCTGTCCCCAAAGGAATGGTCATAGACAGCGCATCCTTTACACCCGGCACAGCCTTGGCTGCCACCGTATGTCCCATGGAGCGGCCCGGTCCGAAATCCGTATAGGTAATCCCTTGAGGGGCCATGGCCTGCAACAGCGCTCTCACCACCGAATCCGAACCCGGGTCCCAACCGGCCGACAGCACGCTGACGGCCTGGTGCTGCCGTGCCACCGGCATCAGTTTTCTGCGCAAGTCCGCTATCTGCGTGTGAATATCAAAAGAGTCTACGGTGGAAATGCCCATGGACAACAGGCGTTCCGCATAAACAGGGACCTCCCGGGTGGGCACGCACAACAAAGCGGCATCCGCTCTGAGGCTGCTCAAATCGTCTCCGTGATGATACACACCGGCCAGTTCCATATCTGCCGAAGCTTCCACCGCTTCCACAGCGGCTTTTCCTATATTTCCGTATCCGATGATTGCGATTTTCATAGATTCTGGTATTTCTGACATACTACATGTTTTTTGATGAACAATAAACAGGTTTGGAAAACGGAAAACGACTTCTAACGTTTCAGATTTCCCCAATATTTTTTCTGGTAGGCTCTTTCTACCCGATTTTCCAATTCATCCTCCAGAGAAGGAAATAAATCTCTGTGTATCAAATTTTCAAGAGAATCAATACTGACGGCACAGGACTCCTGCGTCTGGTACTCATCCGTGTTGCGCATCACAAAGGCAATGCCCGTAGTCAGGCTGCTGCCGCGGATGAGCAAAGCCTTGAAAAAAGCATGCGGCACAGCCACACCGCCAATGCGTTCCACTTTTCCTTCTCCGTAAATGGGACCGCTGACCACGCAGACACTGCCATACTTCTTGGCTACATAGCGGGCCGTCTGCTCTGCATAATTCCAGGAAGTAGCGTTGAGGGTGCGGTTTTGCGGACACACATTGCTCAGGAAAAAACATTCCTCCATGCTCTGACCGCTCCACTGCATATCACGGGAAGGTGCCATGTGTCCCCGGTCCCAACCGCTGCCACGGTAATCCTCCAAATACGCCTGAAGCCCCTTAATCTCCGGATCCATCTGAAAAGTGTCCAAACGCTCCACTCCATCGTTGAGCACCTCTTCCCGGGTCAATTCATAGGCCACCCAGGCAGGTGTAAGATAGTGATGATCGTAGCTCAGGATAAATCCGCGGTGCTGCACCACATCTTCTTCGGCTCCATAGGCAGGGCAGGCAAAAGTATCCGGACCGGACAATACAGTTCGGACCTCCACATCCGTTTCGGTGGCTGACATGCTATCCTCTTCCGGTATATAATAAGAACAGGCGGACAACACACATCCGACCGACAATACGCTGAAAATTAAACTTCTGAGATTCATCATTATCCGTTTTTTTTGTATCTTTTGCATTCTCTGCAGAAGGTGCAAAAGTACTCAAAATACAGAAATGCAGAGCCGTTTTTTCTCTTTTTTTTGTCGGCAACAAAGGCCGGACATCCGCTGCCATGGACAAAAACAAAAAAAAACGCTGCAGCCACCGGAAACCGATAGGTAAAAATAGTATCTTTGCAGATTGAAACTCAAAAAACAAAATCGCATGAACATCAAAGAGCGTTTTTTCAAATACATTGCGGTTGACACCCAATCAGACCCGGAATCAAACACATTTCCAAGCACTTCCAAACAAAAAGATTTTGCAGTCACCTTGGTAGAGGAACTGAAATCCCTCGGTCTGGCAGATGCACACATGGACGAGTACGGATACGTCATGGCTTCCATTCCGTCCAATATTCCGCAGAAAGTGCCGGTTGTCGGCTTCATTGCCCACATGGATACAGCCCCCGATATTTACGGGAAATGCACGGATCCTCAAGTATTTGAACACTATGACGGAAAGGCCATTTCCCTGGACAAAGAAGGAAAATACATCCTCAGTCCGAATGATTTTCCGGAAATGCTGCAATACAAGGGACAGACTCTGATCTGCACGAAAGGAGACACCCTGCTCGGAGCAGATGACAAGGCCGGCATTACCGAAATCATGTGCGCCGTAGAATACCTGATGCAGCACCCGGAAATCAAACACGGAAAAATCGCCATCGGATTCACACCGGACGAAGAAATCGGCTGCGGAGTGGACCATTTCGACGTAAAAGCCTTCGGTGCCGACTTCGCCTACACCATGGACGGCGGACAGATCGGAGAACTGGAATACGAAAACTTCAATGCCGCCGGAGCAGTCATCCGCATTCGGGGACGCAACATACATCCGGGATACGCCAAGGACAAAATGACCAATTCCCAATTGGTGGGAATGGAACTTCACCAGATGCTTCCCTGCGGACAGCGGCCCGAACTGACCCGGGACTACGAAGGATTTTACCTGCTGACCAAATTTGACGGTTGCGTAGAAGAAACCAAGATGCAGTACATCATACGGGACCATGACCGTCAGAAATTCGAAGAAAAGAAACGCCTGATGCAGGAAGTGGTCCGCTTCCTGAACGAAAAATACGGGAACATCGTCCATTGCGAAATCAAGGACCAGTACTACAACATGCGGGAACAGGTAGAACAGCACAAATTCATCGTGGATATCGCTGAGGAAGCCATCCGCCAGGCTGGAGTGGAACCGGCTGTAGTGCCCATCCGCGGCGGTACGGACGGAGCGCGCCTTTCCTTCATGGGCCTGCCCTGCCCCAACCTGTTCGCCGGCGGACACAATTTCCACGGACGCTACGAATACGTCATCCTGGAATCCATGGAAAAAGCCATACAAGTCATTCTGAACATCATTCAAGCCTACGCCAAGAGAGGATAAAAATATGAAAAAAAAAGAACTGAACTACAATCTGCGCGGTGTCTCCGCGAGCAAAGAGGACGTACACAACGCCATTTCCCATTTGGACAAAGGGCTATACCCCGGTGCCTTCTGCAAAATCATACCCGACTATCTGGGAGGAGATCCGGACTACTGCAACATCATGCACGCTGACGGAGCCGGCACCAAATCCTCCCTGGCCTACCTGTATTGGAAGGAAACCGGAGACCTTTCCGTATGGAAAGGAGTCGCCCAGGATGCCGTGGTCATGAATACAGACGATGTACTCTGCGTGGGTGCAGACACCCCCATGCTTCTGTCTTCTACCATCGGACGCAACAAGAACCTCATTCCGGGTGAAGTCATCGCTGCCGTCATCAACGGAACGGAAGCCTTTCTGGCCCAAATGCGTGACATGGGTGTGGAAATATACCTCACCGGTGGAGAAACGGCCGATGTAGGAGACCTGGTCCGCACCATCATCGTGGACTCCACCGTCACCTGCCGCATGAAACGCAGAGACGTTGTAGACAACAGCCGGATTGCGGCCGGAGACGTCATCGTCGGATTCGCCTCCTACGGACAGGCAAGTTATGAGGATACCTACAACGGCGGCATGGGCAGCAATGGTCTGACCTCGGCCCGCCACGATGTATTCCACCACCTGTTGGCGACCCGGTATCCGGAAAGCTACGATGCGGCCATTCCCGAACAGCTGGTATACTCCGGCAAATACGCCCTCACCGCTCCTACGGAAATCCCCGGTGTAGATATGGGAAAACTGGTACTCTCACCCACCCGCACCTACGCACCCATTATCAAAGACGTATTGAAAGAATACCGTTCGCAGATTCACGGAATGATCCATTGCAGCGGCGGCGCACAGACCAAAGTGCTGCATTTTATCGACCGCCTGCATGTGGTGAAAGACCACCTGTTCCCGACGCCACCGCTTTTCAACTATATCCACGAATGCTCCCAGACGCCTTGGAAAGAAATGTACAAGGTATTCAATATGGGACACCGACTGGAAGCCTATGTGCCGGAAAACATCGCCGGGGACCTTATTGAAATCGCCCGCAGATACCGTGTCGATGCACAGATTATCGGACACTGCGAAGCGGCCGAAAGCAAACAGGTCAGCGTAAAAAGCGAATACGGAACATTCGTTTACCGATAGCAGACAGCACCTACGGCATGATTATTGATTACACAAGCATGTTTAACCTGAAAAAAACATATTATCTCATTATGAAACACAAATCTTTATTAATCGGCATTCTATGCCTTTCGTTAGGTACCATCGCCTACGCACAGCAAAGACCGGTCAGCAGCCACGCTCCGGCCAAGTCATCCACCATGCAGGGCATGGACAAACTGCCCGTTGCAGAAACCGACGGAGGCAAACCCTTCCTCAATGTTCTGAAGGAAAGAGAAGAAGCCAACAGCATGACTCAGGACGAATTCACCATGGAACAGATTGCTGCCATTCTTTGGGCAGCCTGCGGCAAAACCATGCCCGAAGGCGGAAAATACACCGTTTTCCAAACAACCGAACAGCCTTGTATTGATATCTACATGGTCAACCGTAACGGAATTTACCGCTATGACTATGAACAGAATGAACTGAATACCATACGCAGGGGTATGTTTTTGGAAAAAGTGATTCTCAACGGAAACATGCCCATTGATGCCCCTCTGGCTTTTTTCTTCACCTTCAATCCTGAAAAAATCCACCGCGACGGAACGGAAGACGACAACCACATTGAACTTGTCGCCGGTATCAACTGCGGAGCCATTATGGAAAACATTTTCCTGGCCTGCTCCAACAACGACCTGGCCTGCCGGCAGGTATCCATTTCTTCCACCAACAAGGAAGCCCTGATGAAAGCCATTGCCGATACAAAATCCCAAATCATCTACGGCCTGATTATCGGCAGAAAATAAAAAACAAAAACAGACAATCAACCCAAAATCATTTAAAATCATGAAAAAATTAGCAGTTATCTTATGTGTATGCGGTCTGATGACCGTAGGTTGCAAAAACAAGGAAAACGTTGAAGAACCCAACACGGCCGCTCCTCAGGAAGAACAGGTCAATCCCGAAATGGAAAAATGCAAAGCCATGTGCGAAGCCTGGCAGAATTGGGATCAGCAGACCGACGAACAGAAGGCTGAACTGATTGCCGACCGCAAAGCCAAAATCACGGAAAATGAAAACCGTAAGGCTGAATTTGAAGCCAAAAAGGCTGAATTTGAAGCTAAGAGAGCCGAGTTTGAAGCTCAAAAAGCCGAGTTCGAAAAAACCTGGGCCGAAAATTGGGCCAAGTTTGACGAACTGAGTGTTGAGGAACAGAAATCCCTCATTGACAACTACATGAAATTCAATTGCCCGAAACACGGTCACCACGGCCATCACGGTAAAGGACAATGCCAGCAGGGTAAAGGCCACCATTGCCACGGTGAAGGACAATGCCATCAAGGCGAAGGCCATCACTGCCACGGTGAAGGACAATGCCATCAGGGCGAAGGCCATCACTGCCACGGTGAAGGACAGTGCCAGCACAAAGAAGGTTGCCAGCACGCCGAATAAAACCTGATGTACAGACAGAAAAAAAGCCTCCATTCGGAGGCTTTTTTTATTTTATGATATGGATACTAAATCTCATTCAGATTCATGCGCACACCTACTTTGCGTATATTTCCACCCAAAGGCGGCTGCAATTTATATACACATACTTCTGCATTCGTAATTTCGGGAAATCCTGCCTTTAAAGCCAGCAACATGCGGCGGGACACATGTTCCAGAATAGCGGAAGGCTGCTCCATTTCCTTTTTGATCAATGCGTACACCTTCTGGTAATCGATGGCTGCTGTCAGGTCGTCCGTAGCGGCAGCAGCCTGGGCATCATATGCCAGTGTACACTCCACCTCAAAACGGGTGCCGATGGCCCGCTCTTCCTCAAAACAGCCGTGACGGGCATAGAAACTCATGCCCTCCAAATGTATTGTTGCCATGGTCAATTCAAATCAAGTCGTTTGCCGTTATTTTTTTCAATGCGTTTTTCCTCTGCTTCCTTATAACGCTCCCTGGCTTTTTCCAGCGATTCCTTATCGAAACGGTAGGACATTTTGGGCATCAGATAGGTAATATGCCCTGCCCTTGCAAATATATAGGCCGTCGGATGGGAAGGATCCCATTTGCGAGGATTGGGATAACAGGCTGTAATCAGAGCCGACTGATAGGCCGTCAGATTCTTGGCCGGACGGTGAAAATAATGCTGGGCCGCGGCTTCTGCTCCATAGATTCCATGCCCCATCTCTATGACATTCAGATACACTTCCATGATGCGTTCCTTTCCCCACAGATGTTCTATCAGAAAAGTAAAATACACTTCAAAACCCTTGCGAATCCAGGAACGGCCTGGCCACAGAAAAACATTTTTCGCCGTCTGCTGGGAGATAGTGCTGGCACCTATGATACGGGAATGTGTCTTGTTGTAGTCCACAGCCCGCTGTATCGCGCTGAAATCAAATCCCCGGTGCCCGCAGAAGCGGTTGTCTTCCGAAGCAATAGCCGCCTGCACCATGTAAACAGATATTTCGTCCAGCTCCTTCCATTCTTTTTCCCTGGCTTCACCCTGTATGGAGCGAATCGCCATCAGAAGGGTGAAAGGGGGATTCACCCAACGGTACAGCAGAGTCAGTGCAATGGTGAAAACAAAGAAACATACGATGACTTTTCCCAGTATGCTCCAGAAGCGGCCCCCATTGCGACGCCGGCTGCTCCTCTTACGCGATTTCTTTCTTCTCTTTGTAGCCAAAACAAACAGGTTTTACTGCAGACGCTGCAAATACATCTGTATGGTGTTTTCTAATCCGAAATACAGGGCATCGCAAATGAGCGCATGTCCGATGGAAACTTCAACCAAATTGGGAATCTGCTGATTGAAATAGGCCAGATTGTCCAGATTCAAGTCGTGCCCGGCATTCAGCCCGAGCCCGGTTTCCGCAGCTTTGCGGGCTGCCGCTTCAAAAGCAGCAATAGCCTTTTCCCTTCCGCTGGCGTATTGAGCTGCATAACTTTCCGTATACAGTTCTACCCGGTCCGTTCCGATGCGGGCAGCACCTTCTACCATGACGGGATCGGCTTCCACAAAAATGGAAGTCCGTATGCCCTCCTTTTGGAAAGTATGTATAATATCCTTCAAAAAATCAGCTTTTTTAAGCGTATCCCAACCGGCATTCGAGGTCAGGGCATCGGGAGCATCCGGAACCAGAGTTACCTGATTGGGCTTCACTTCCAGCACCAGATCGATGAAAGAGGCAGAAGGATAACCTTCTATATTGAACTCCGTCTTCACCAGAGGACGCAGATCCCGCACATCCTGATAACGGATGTGGCGCTCGTCCGGACGCGGATGGACAGTGATGCCCTGCGCCCCGAAACGTTCGCAATCAAGGGCCACTTTCAGCACATCGGGCAGGTTGTGTCCCCGGGCATTGCGCAAGGTGGCTATCTTATTCACATTCACACTTAATCTGCAGTGTTGCATACCGACTCCTTTCTTATTTTAGTATCTGTAAAAATCTGCTTTGTATGGTCCCTCAACAGGCACTCCGATATAATCGGCCTGTTTCTGGGTCAGCGTTGTCAGACGGGCACCGATTTTTGCCAGATGCAAACGGGCCACTTCTTCATCCAGGTGTTTGGGCAGACGGTACACATCCACCGCATAGGAATGCTGCCAGAGATCCATTTGAGCCAATACCTGATTGGTAAATGAATTGCTCATGACAAAGGACGGATGGCCGGTGGCACAGCCTAAGTTCACCAGACGGCCCTCTGCCAACAGGAAAATGGAACGTCCGTCCGGATAAAAATACTCGTCCACCTGGGGCTTGATATTGCGTTTGCGGATTCCGGGCCATGCTTCCAGACGGGCTACCTGGATTTCGTTGTCAAAATGCCCGATATTGCATACGATGGCCTGGTCCTTCATTTTCGACATATGCTCGGCTGTGATGACATCGCAATTACCTGTGGTGGTAACATAGATATTGCCTTCACTGAGGGCATCCTCAACCGTAGTTACTTCAAATCCTTCCATGGCTGCCTGCAGGGCACAAATGGGATCGATTTCCGTCACCAGCACACGGGCACCATAAGAACGCATGGAATGGGCACATCCCTTGCCGACTTCCCCGTAACCGCACACCACGACCACCTTGCCGGCCACCATGACGTCGGTAGCTCTTTTGATACCATCTGCCAGAGACTCGCGGCAACCGTACAGATTGTCGAATTTCGATTTGGTGACAGAATCATTCACATTGATGGCCGGGAACAGCAGTTCGCCACGGGATGCCATCTGATACAGACGGTGTACTCCCGTAGTCGTCTCTTCGGATACCCCCTTGATTTCCTTCACCATCTGATGCCAATGCTGCGGATTTTCCGCATAGACGGATTTCAAAATTTTCAAAATGGCAGCTTCCTCCGCATTTTGCGGTTGCACATCCAACAAAGAAGGATCGTTTTCCAAAGCATATCCCTTGTGTATCAATAAAGTAGCATCTCCACCATCATCCACAATCAATTGTGGTCCCTTTCCGTTCGGAAAAGAGAGGGCCTGATAGGTACACCACCAGTAATCGCCCAAACTTTCCCCCTTCCAGGCAAAAACCGGGACTCCGCTTTCTGCAATGGCAGCAGCGGCATGATCCTGGGTAGAGAATATGTTACAGCTGGCCCAACGCACATCGGCGCCCAAACAAGTCAGGGTTTCTATCAGTATGGCAGTCTGTATGGTCATGTGCAGGGAACCGGAAATCCGCACGCCCTTCAAAGGCTGCTGACTGCCGTATTTCTCGCGCAATGCCATCAGTCCGGGCATTTCTTTTTCCGAAATTTCAATTTCCTTACGCCCCCATCCGGACAGGGACATGTCTGCAATCTTATATTTCAAATCACTGTTTTTCATATTATTATCTACTGTATTTTTATATCTGAAGTAGTAAAGAAACAAACTGCAAAAGTAGCATTTTTCGCGATATGCATCTCCTTCTGTCTCCAAAAAAAAGAGCCAGCCTGCTCAGATACCCCAAAGAGCTCCGCCGCAATGGTCATACGCCGTACCGGTAACCGACCGAAGGCAGTTATTCTGTCTCAGCAAACGCAGCAGGCCCAGAAAAGCAAATACTATGGCCTCCTTGTAATCCATCGTCTCGTCGGATGGAAGACAGCATCCGGTATCCGGAGCCAGTGCTGACAGACGTTCTATGAAAAACGCGTTGCGGGCGCCTCCCCCGCTCAGCAGCAGTTTGCGTATTCCATATGTACAGAGCACGCGGGCTATCTGCCAGGCAGCATGCTCCACACAGGTGGCCATACGGTCCTCACAGCAGAGCGTTTTCTTCTCCAGCAAAGGCCAGAGTTCCGCATCCACCCACTCCTTTCCCAAAGATTTCGGGAAAGGCTTCGCATAATACGGCAGGGCGTTCATGGCATCCAAAAGCGCAGCATCCGCTTTTCCACGAGCGGCCATGCGACCGTCTTTATCATAAGCCAGGCCTTTTTCTGCCGCCAGACGGTTGAACAGCTGATTGGCAGGAACTATGTCAAAAGCCACCCTTTTTCCATCCTTTCGGAAGGAAATATTGGCTATTCCTCCGATATTCAGACAGGCATCATACGCAGGAAAGAGCAATTCATCTCCAATGGGGACCAGAGGAGCACCTTGCCCGCCAAAAGCCACGTCCATGACCCGAAAATCATTGGCGACCGGCAGACCACACTCGGCCGACAAGGCGGCCCCGTCGCCTATCTGCAGGGTAAATCCTCTTTCCGGCTGATGAAATACCGTATGTCCGTGGGAGGCTACCAGACAGGGATGCAGTGCATGCCGGCGAACGAAATCCGATACGGCACGTCCCAACAGATGGCCGAAATCAGCATGGGCAGACGCCAGTTCTTCCCCCGTCATTTCAGGCAGATGCTGCAGACGAAGACTCCAGGACTCTGTATAGGCCATGGTTTCGGAAGCCAGCACTCTGTAGGACCAGCTACCGTTGCACCAAACGAAACGGACTCCAGCCAGATCCAAACCATCCAGAGAGGTTCCTGACATCAGGCCGACCACTTCGTACATCTGCTCAGAAGAAGAATGGACTTCCATTACGAAAACATTTCCAAGACTCTCTCCATGCGCATTCCACGGGATCCTTTGACCAGAATGCAAACGGAACGGCCGGCCGTTTGGAGCAAAAGAGACTGTTTCAAATCATCCATACTGCTGTATTTCCATGCCTGGGGAGCACGTGTTTTCGAAAATTCGTCCCCAAGGAGAAAAACTTCCGTAAAACCCAAATCTGAAATACGTTCCACCACTTTCTGATGTTCGGCCACGCTGTCCGCTCCCAATTCACGCATGTCGCCCAGTACCAGTATTTTCTCCTTTTCCGGAATGCGGGCAAAATTATTCAGTGCCTGTTCCATACTGGAAGGATTGGCATTATACGCATCCATGACAAAACGGATATTTCCTTTTTCCAGCACCTGGGAACGACTGTTGTTCGGGACATAGGATTGTATGGCAGATACGGCTTCCGTCTCGGGGACCCGGAAAAAACTTCCTACGGCGAGGGCTGCCATTGCGTTGGCAAAATTATAGTCCCCGACCAAATGGGTCTGCACATCGGTCGGCGCATTTTCACCGAAATAGTCAAAACGCAGATAAAGACCGCCTTGCTGCAGTTTTCCCCGGCACTGGACTTCCTCCGAAACACCATACGTAAACAGGAAAGGACCATCCGCTTTTTCCCAATCGGGACCCAATCCATGATCCAGATACCAGGGAGTCAACGAAGGGACTTCATCTATAGTGGACAAAGATTCCGCCTGACGCATCAGCAATTCATCTTCGAAACGGACAAAAAACATCCCCTTTTTCTGTGCCACGCTACGGTATAGCGCCGTTTTGGTCCGAACGATTTCCTCATAACTTCCGAAACCCTCCAGATGCGCCTTTCCCACATTGGTAATCAGGGCGCAGTCCGGCTCCACTATTTGGCAAAGGGAGGCGATTTCTCCCGGGTGGTTGGCTCCCATTTCCACGACTGCGATTTCCGTATCCTCACGGATAGACAGCAGAGTCAAAGGAACTCCTATATGGTTGTTCAGATTGCCTTGGGTGGAACACACCCTGTACGCGCGGGACAATACGGCCGTTACCAGTTCTTTGGTGGTGGTTTTTCCATTGGTTCCTGTAATGCCGAGCACGGGAATGCTTAAACGGCTTCGATGATAGTGAGCCAAGGCTTGCAAGGTTTGCAGGACATCGTCAACCACGATGCACCGACTGCCCAAGGAGGCACATTCCGGAGCATCGGCTATCACGTAGGCCGCTCCCTTTTCCAAAGCGGCTCCGGCGAAGCGGTTGCCGTCGAAAGAGTCTCCTTTCAGACAGAAAAACAGGCAGGACGGGGTCAAAGTGCGGGTATCGGTACACACCGTCGGATGAGCCTGGTAGATTTGATATAATTCGCTAATTTCCATAATTTTCTGTATAAAGAGAAAGCCCTCTGTCGGGAGGGCTTTCTGAATCATTTCGAGCTAAGCTTATTTGCTACTTTTAACGGAACCGCCCATACGGGACATGGCACAACGGAAACCGAGGTAAGCCGTGCTTTCATCCTGATCCAGGAAACGACGGGCACCAGGGCTGGCATAGTACTGAATGTGACGCCAGTCACCACCTTTGTACACGCGGGCATTGTCGCTGACCAGAGAATAGGTTCCGGAAGGATAATTGGTTTTGTCATACATGGCATTGGTAGACTCTTCACCCGATTTGTCTCTCCAATGTTCCTGATCCAGGTTGGTAGCCCAATCACCGTCCAAGTAGTTGCGGTTATCAGCCGAACGGTAGTTTCTGCGTCTGTCGTTTTTGAAGTCCGAAACAGGAACCATAGGCACATTACCCACGGAATCTCTTTCTTCGACGGCACCTTCATCATCCACTTTCTTGGTCATGTACACATTTCCACGGAAGGGGTTGATTTCCTCTACATCCATGCTGCTCATCGGACGATACACATCCATGACCCATTCGGCCACATTGCCGCCCATGTTGTACAAGCCAAAATCGTTAGGCCAATAGGAGAATACATCGCTGGTGTAGTCGGCCTGGTCATTCAGATGTCCGGCAATACCCATGTAGTCGCCTCTTCCCCTACGGGTGTTGGCCACAAAATTTCCATAGTATTTCTTGTCATCGGTACGGGTAATCTGTCCGTTCCAAGGATAGGTTCTTCTTTCCAGCACACGTTCACCCAACGTGTTGCCTACCAGAGCCAGAGCGGCATATTCCCACTCGGCTTCCGTCGGGAGACGATACTTCGGCAGCAGGATACCGTCTTCCATACGGACGTTTCTTTCCTCTCCGGTAAGTATGTACTGTTTACGCTTGTCGCTGTTCTGCTCGTAGTCGGCATAGGACAGATAAGCATCGGTGCTGAAGTAACCTTCGGCTGTCGGTTCGTTGGTCATATTGATCAGACCTTCATTAATCAGCAGCTGCTCGTTCACACGGTCCGTACGCCAGGTGCAGTAGTTCATAGCCTGAGTCCAGGAGACACCGACCACCGGGAATTCCCGGAAGTTCGGGTGACGCAGATAGCATTCCACATAAGGTTCGTTATACGAAAGACGTTCCCTCCATACCGTGGTATCGGGAAGTGCGTTCGTATACACGGAAACAAAATCAGCAGGAACGAATACGCGATTCAGCCAATAGAGATACTCCAGATAGGCCAAATTGGTCACTTCGGTTTCATCCATGTAGAAGGAAGATACCGTCACTGTCCGAGGAGCATTGTCATGGTCAAACATGACGTCTTCTTCCACCTCACCCATCGTAAAGCGTCCACCTTCGATGAATACCAGACCCGGACCCGTAATCTGTTCTTGATAAGGAGCTACTTCAAAGCCACCATTCTTTGCATTGTTGTATTCCCAACCGGTGGTACGGGATGCTTCTTTGTGACATCCGGAAAACACCACTGCGCAAAGTACGGCTCCAATTACCAATAATGTTTTTTGCGTCTTCATATTTTATGTTTTTTGTTGATAATTACTAATTATATAATGTATATGTTAGAATTTGGGACAGACGATGGGACGGATACGCTTCGTCTTTTCAGGACAAGGCAGCTGTATCTGCAGCGAAACCTCGTGGGCACCGCCCGTTTCGGTAAATTTGCTGATCGTCATGTCGTAGGAATAACCTACTTTCACATTTTCGTACTCAAATCCGAACAGGAAAATGACAGCGTCCGGATTGGAGAATCCCATGCGGTACCACACTCCTGCCGTCAGGGGATACACATTGAAATATGTTCCGACATTCAAGGTAGTATAAGTGGCACTGTTTGACCGAGCCTGGTACTGGAACACCAGATTCGGAGACAGGGACATGTCACCGTAGGTATTGCGCATCTTGGATTCTTTTTTCAGATTGAAAACGGCACCGCCATGGGCGGTAATCTTCATCGGCAGACGAGCAACATTGGCATCGCTCTCCACCAGAAAGCCTTCCTTGGGCTGGGTAAAGTGGTTGAGGGCTACGCCTCCGTAAAAGCGCTCCGAATACAGCACAACGCCCGTCGAGAAGTCCAGCATACCCTTGCTGAGATATTGCAGATCTTCCTTGGTATCGTAGACAAAACCGAAATGGGGATCAATCATATCTCCGAATGTGAGGTGAGACCAATCCAAAGATTTCTGTTGGAAAGTTCCCTGCACGGCCAAACGCATCGCAAGTTTTTGGGTAAGATCGACTTTGAAGGAGTAAATCAAACTGAACGCATTGGTTTTAACGGTCCCCATAGCATCCTGATCCCCAAGGAAAAGGACACCGATACCGCCGGAAATGGCTTCAAAATGCTGGTCGAAGGAAGCGGAATATGACATAAAATCACCCGTTACACTGGGCCACTGCTCACGGAAATTGGTAATGATACGTGGGCATATGCGGGATCCGGCAAATGCTGGATTCAAATACAGCGGATTGGCGTAGAACTGCGAGAAATGCACATCCTGCGAAAAGGCGGAAAATGCACTGCAAAGCATTGTGAATCCGACAATTATTATTATCCTTACTCTTCTTGTCATCTGTTACCTGTTTAATTCGCAAAGATATACTTTTTTCCAACACAAAAGCGTAACCCGGCGATATTTTTTTAGTAATTGTTCTCTTTTACGCAAAAACGGAAGAAAAAGTTTCCTCTTTCTCCAAAATCTTTTGCTCCATTTTGCAAAAGTATCCCAAATCCGGAAAAGATGGAAGTTTTTTTTCATTTTTTTATTCACCAATGGTTTTTAATTACTGGAAAAGTTCTACTTTTGCAGACAATAAACAAAAAGCCTTTCCAGAATGCAAGAAAGAATGGAAAACATATTGAATAACACAGAAATAATGGCTCCCGTTGGATCTTATGAATCTTTGGCCGCTGCCATACAGGGAGGAGCCGGATCTGTGTATTTCGGCATAGGAAAGTTGAACATGCGCTCCCGTTCCACCGTCAATTTTTCACTGGAGGACCTGGAAGAGATCACCTCTTTATGCCGCAGACACAACGTTAAAACATACCTGACAGTCAACACCATTATCTATCCGGAAGAATCAGAAGAATTGGAGCAGTTGCTGCTGCATGCCAAGAAACACGAGGTCAGCGCTGTCATTGCCTCCGACTGGGCAGTCATCACCCGGGCGAAAGCGCTAGGGCTCAGGATTCACGCCTCCACCCAGTGCAACATCACCAACCTGGATGCCGTCCGTTTTTATGCACATTATGCCGATGTCATGGTCATGGCCAGGGAACTCAATCTGAAACAGGTATCCGACATTGTCAAAGGCATAGAAAAAGAGGACATCAAAGGGCCTTCGGGAGAAAAAGTCCGCATAGAGTCCTTCGTCCATGGTGCACTCTGCATGGCCGTATCCGGGAAATGCTATCTGAGCCTTGATAACCTGGGGAGATCCGCCAATCGCGGAGCCTGCCTGCAACCCTGCCGCCGGAGTTACGAAGTGAGGGATGCCGACAATGAAATGGAGCTGCTGGTCAGTGGAAAATACATTCTTTCCCCTAAAGACCTCTGCACCATCGGATTCATGGACAAGCTGTTGCAAGCCGGCATACAGGTGCTGAAGATAGAAGGACGCGGACGTTCTCCCAAATACGTGAAAACTGTAGTCAGCTGTTATCGGGAAGCCGTAGAAGCCTGCGCGGACGGAAGTTACGGCGAAGCGAAAATTGCCGGATGGATGCAGCGTCTTTCCGAAGTGTACAACCGGGGATTTTGGGACGGATACTACCTCGGCAGACAGATGGGAGAATGGACAGACCGATACGGTTCACAAGCCCGCAAAACCCGCATACAGATCGGAAAAGTCAGCAACTATTTTTCCAAACTGGGAGTAGCAGAAATACAGGTAGAAAACAATAGCCTTTCCGTAGGAGACGAACTGCTGGTGGAAGGACCGACCACCGGAGTATACGAAGATACGGTCCGGGAAATCCGGGTGGAACTGCAGCCGGTAGAAAAGGCGGAACGCGGCATGGCCTGTTCCATACCCGTACGGGAAACGCTGAGACGGAACGACAAGGTATTCCGGCTTATTCCCACCTGTGACAGTGATATTTTCGAAAGATAACTATACAAACAGGGAGGCCGCAATACCATCGGCAAACAGCAGTCCTTCTTCATCCAGACAGGCGCAGTTTTCCCGGATGTGACAATGCGGCAGTTTCTGCAACTGCTGCCTGAGAACAGATTCCCGCCCGGCTCCGAAATGCTCGCGCACATAGGACAGATTGCACCCCCATTCCGTGCGCAGGGAAGTCATCAGGTATTCGTTGTATTTCATATCCCGGCTCAGGAGTTCCCCTCCGAACACCCTGCCCTCCTGCTCTTTCCAATCATTGTAGGAGCGAAGAGCGGAACAGGCCCGGATATAGGTTTCTACATCCGGAAAATTCCATTGCCTCCGATCTCCGAAATAGGAATGCGCAGCCGGGCCGAGCCCCAGATAAGGTTCGTCCTGCCAATAGGCCCTGTTGTGACGGGAAAAAGATTCCCCCTTGCAGAAATTGGAAACTTCGTAGTGCCGGAAACCGTGCTCCTCCGCAAATGCAAGCAGGAGCCGGTACTGTGCCTCCGTAACGGATTCCTCCGGCAGGCTCTCCCTATGCAACTGCAGCTGACGGGACAGCACACTGCCCTCTTCCACACTCAACTGGTAACAGGAAAGATGCGGCACGCCGGACACCTTGCTCAAATCGGACGCCCAGGTGTCGGTTGTGCTTCCCGGCAAACCGTAAATCAAATCCACCGAAATGTTGTGAAAACCGTATTTTTCAGCCTGTTCCAATGCTTCTTCCGTCTGTTTTGCCGTGTGCGGACGACGGATGCGGCGAAGCAGTCCGTCGTCAAAGGACTGCACTCCCAAACTGAGCCGATTGATTTTTGTGTCTGCCAGAGCCTGCACATAGGAGGCAGACAAATGGTCGGGATTGGCTTCCAAGGTAATTTCGGCCGTCGAGGCCAAACCATAGAAAGACGCTACCGCATCAATGATGCGTTGCAAATCGGAGGCTTGCAGCAAAGAAGGCGTACCTCCACCGAAATAAAGAGACGTAATCGGACGAAAAGAGAACTCCTCCCTCCGGACCGCCAACTCGCGGTGAAGGGAATCCAGATAGGCACTCCTCAGCCCTAAACGGGTAGAGGAATAAAAACCGCAATAGGTACACTTCTGCCGGCAGAAGGGAATGTGAACGTAAATGCCGGGCATTCCTAATTGACAGGAATCAGCACATCCGCTTCGATGGTTTCCCCTTTGACCAGGGCAATCATGGCAACGCCCTTGTGTCCATCGTATTCAGCCGAGGCTCTGAGTTTGGCCTCATTTCTCCAAGTGTGGACAATCTGACCGTAGGAATCGGTGACCCCGACGAAATTGACACTGTCGGAATAACCCGGTTCGCCAAAAGTGACGGTACATCCGGGAACCACTTCGGAATCATCGGTGCCGCGCAGAAGGCGGACCGTCACCACGGCTTTGCAGACATCGTCCTTGCGGCAGGAAGCGAGCAGTATTCCGCCCATAACCATGCAGAAAACGATGATAAATATGCTTGCACTCTTTTTCATAAAGGACTTTTGGTTAAATGTGTTGAAAAAATAATCCGATAAAACTTCTTTTCGTATCCAAAAAAGTGGTAATATTGCAAACTTTTTCGACTTGCAAAAGTACAAGAAAAACAGACACCGGAAGTGAATTTCCGAAATTTTTTAACCAAAAAAAAAGAACAATGCGTAAATTATTGACTCTTACATTATTAACAATATCACTCGGCGGGATTTCCTGTTCGGCCGATGCCCAAAACAGAGGAAAAGGAACCGAAAAAGGGACTACCGAAGAAAAGCAGGTTATGGTAAAAATAGAGACAAACAAAGGAACAATGACGGTGAAACTCTACAATGAGACACCGAAACACAGAGACAATTTCATCAAACTGGTCAAAGAGGGCTACTACGACAGCCTCCTTTTTCACAGAGTCATCAAGGATTTCATGATTCAGGGCGGTGATCCTGATTCCCGTCATGCCGAAGCAGGCAAAATGCTGGGGAACGGCGGACCGGACTACACCATTCCGGCCGAATTCGACACCCGGCTCTATCACAAAAAAGGCGCACTGGCTGCGGCCAGGCTGAGCGATCAGGTCAATCCGTCGAAAGCTTCCTCCGGTTCCCAGTTCTACATTGTACAAGGAAAGGCTTATACCGACGAACAGATGGATATGATTTCCCGACAGACGGGGCTACAGTTTACAGCGCAGCAGCGCAATGTATACCGCACCATCGGAGGAACACCTTTTCTTGACATGAACTACACCGTATTCGGAGAAGTGGTGGAAGGACTTTCCGTTATCGACAAAATTGCTGCTGTACAGACCGGACGCTTCGACCGTCCGACGGAAGACGTCGTCATCCTTTCCATGACAGTTATCGAACAATAATACTACGACGAAACCTATGATTAATTTGGAAGAACTTCGGCAGGAAATAGAAAGCTTTTCCTCCGAAAAAATGGAAGACATCGAGCAGTTCCGCTTGAAATTTCTGGGCAAAAAAGGACTGCTGGTCACCCTTTTCAACGAAATCAAAAACATTCCCCCGGAAGAACGGAAAGAGTTCGGACAGGGAATCAACAACCTCAAACAACTGGTATTGGACCGCCATGCGGAAATGAAGGCCCGCTGCGAGGCATCCCAAACCGTACGCAGGGAACCGGTGGACCTGACCCGCCCGGCCAACCGCATCGGGATGGGAGCCCGTCATCCCATATCTGTTGTCACACGACAACTCTGCGATGTATTCCGGAAAATCGGCTACACCGTGGCCGAAGGTCCGGATATAGAAGATGACTGGCACAATTTCGGCGCTCTGAACTTTCCGCCGGAACATCCGGCAAGGGATATGCAGGATACCTTTTTCGTGGCACCGGATATTCTGCTGCGCACCCACACCTCCCCCGTACAGTCCCGCGTCATGGAGGCCAACCGCCCCCCCATCCGCGTGGTCTGTCCCGGACGTGTGTTCCGAAATGAGGCCATTACGGCAAGGGCACACTGCATTTTTCATCAGGTGGAAATTCTCTGCATAGACGAAAACATTTCTTTTGCGGACCTGAAGCAGACCCTGGATTTCTTTGTCAAGGAAATGTTCGGCAAAGACCGCAAAATCCGGCTGCGCCCCTCCTACTTTCCGTTTACGGAACCCTCTGCCGAGATGGACATCAGTTGCGACATCTGCAACGGCAAAGGATGCAACATCTGTAAGGGAAGCGGCTGGGTCGAAATTCTCGGATGTGGCATGGTAGATCCGAATGTATTGGAGCTCAATGGTATAGATTCAAAAAAATACAGTGGATTCGCCATCGGAATCGGGGTAGAAAGAACCACCCAGCAATTGTATAAGACCAAGGATATCCGCCTGTTCTTCGAAAACGACATCCGGTTCCTGCAGCAATTCGAAACTCTTTAAAAAACGAAGCAAAACATAAAACACAAAAAGAATGGATAAAAAATTCAGAATTCTCAACACCAGCTTTGGTTGGATTGTGGGTTTGCTCGCCAGCATGGTATACATTCTGACTGCGGAACCCACCGTCAGTTTCTGGGACTGCGGAGAATACATTTCCACCGCATGCAAACTGCAAGTGGGACATCCTCCCGGGGCCCCCACCTTTCAATTGATCGGATGCATTTTTGCCCTCTTTGCCAAGGATGCGGCACACATCGCCGTCTGCATCAACACCATGTCGGCCATCTGCAGTGGTCTGACCATCATGTTCCTGTTCTGGACCATCGCCCTCTTTGCAAAGAAGATTGCCACCCGCTCCGGAAAAGAGCTGGACAAATCCGGAATGATTGCCGTATTCGGATGTGCCCTGATCGGAGCTGCCGCATACACCTTTTCCGATACATTCTGGTTCTCAGCCGTAGAAGGTGAAGTGTACGCCATGTCATCTTTCTTTACAGCTTTGGTTTTCTGGGCTATCCTGAAGTGGGACCAGGTTGCTGACGACAATGGTTCCTATCGCTGGCTGATCCTGATTGCCTACCTCGTGGGATTATCCATCGGTGTGCACCTGTTGAACCTGCTGACACTTCCGGCCATGGTACTGGTCGTTTACTACCGCAAATACAAACCGACGACCAAAGGCGTGATTTATGCACTGCTGCTTTCTTTCGTTATGATTGGTCTGATTCTGTGGGGCATAGTGCCATGGATCGTCAAATTGTCCGGTGCTTTCGAACGCATTTTTGTCAATGGATTCCACCTGCCTTTCAACACCGGTACCATTATCTATTTCGTGCTGATTGCCGCACTGATTGTCTGGGGTATACTCTATTCGGAAAAACACCGCAAACGCCTGCTGAACCTCATTACGCTGTGCTTTGCCTTTATCCTGATAGGATATTCCACCTTCTTCATTCTGGTCATCCGTTCCAACGCCAATACGCCGCTGGATGAGAACAACCCGGAAGATGCCGTAGCCCTGCTTTCGTACCTGAACCGGGACCAATACGGCAAAACACCGCTGGTTTACGGACCTTACTACAACTCCCCCGTCACAGGCTACAAAGACGGGAAACCTTCCTACGTCAAAAACTACGTCATCCGATACAATGGTCAGCAGATTGCATCCTACTTCGACAAACAGGATGCAGACAAATTCATGAAGGAAAATGCCGATCGCTATCAGAACGGAGATTTCAACATGCGTGGAGAATATGTAATCGGTGACAGCAAGGTCAATTCGGAAGTAATGTACGATGGAAACTACTGCACCCTTTTCCCCAGAATGTGGAACCGGGAAGCCCCCCGTATCCGCCAGTACCGCATATGGGCGGACATCAATGGAGAGGATTATGAATATTTCAACGGGCAGCGGGTTCCCCGCAAACCCAGTTTCGGAGAAAACCTGAAATTTTTCTGGAAATATCAGATGGGATATATGTACGGACGCTACTTCATGTGGAATTTCGCTGGCCGTCAGACCGTCAATCAGGGATTCGGCGGAGACGATGCCGGTAACTGGATTTCCGGTATCCGTTTTCTGGACGAACTCCGTTTAGGACCGCAGGATATGCCCAAACACATGAAAAATCCGGGCAACAACAGGTATTTCTTCCTTCCGCTGATATTGGGTCTGGTCGGATTGTTCTATCAATTCAAAAAGGATTCCCACAACGGAATGGTGGTCATGGCCCTGTTCTTCATGACGGGTATTGCCATCGGAATCTACCTGAACATGTATGCCTATCAGCCGAGAGAAAGGGACTATGCGTTTGCGGCTTCCTTCTATGCATTCTGCATATGGATAGGTCTCGGCGTATATGCCATTTATGATGCGCTGGGCAAAAAGGTGAACAAAAACGCAGCCGCCATCGCGGCTACCGCCGTATGTGTATGCGTTCCGTCCATCATGGGTGCCCAGAACTGGGACGATCACAACCGCTCCAACCGCTACCTGACCCGGGAAATTGCCAAAGCCTACCTGGATTCCTGCGAACCGAACGCCATACTGTTCACCAACGGGGATAACGACACCTTCCCGCTCTGGTACATGCAGGAAGTGGAAGGCTACCGTACCGATGTCCGCATCTGCAACCTGTCTCTGGCAGGAACAGACTGGTATCTGGACCAGATGAAGCGCGAATCCTATGACGGACAGCCTGTACCCATGAAGATGACCAAGGAGATGTACAAGCAGGGCACAAGAGACATACTGATTGCCCGCAATGAAATCAAAGCTCCGCAGAACCTGGCCAACGTCATGAAGGATGTCATGTACAATCCGAACAACAACAAGCGCGAGGCCTTCATCCGCACGACGCATTTCTATCTGGATGTGGACCGCGACAAGGTCATTGCCAACGGAACTGTACATCCGAATGATACGGACAAGATTGTTTCCCAAATGGTGTGGACCATGCCGAACGACTATCTGTACAATGTCAACGGAAACGACACTGTCATGATTGTCACAAAGGCCTACATTGCCATGATGGATATTCTGGCCCACAACAATTGGGAACGCCCGATTTACTACGTGGCCACCACGGGACAGGAATCCTTCTTCGGACTGAACAAATACTTCCAAATGGAGGGTCTGGCCTATCGCCTGGTCCCCGTGGACGAAAAGATACCCAATACCCTGGGCGGCCTGGTAGGACGCGTCAATCCGGATGTCTTGAACAAGCACGTACAGACATTCGATTTCAGCGAATACGCCAATCCGGACGTTTACCTGAGCGAGGACTATACCCGTACCGTTTCCAACCTGAAACTGTTCATGATCCGCTTGGCTGACGCCTATGTTGCCAAGAACCGGCCGGAGGAAGCCAAACGCACCATTGACCTGTGCTATCGATGGTTCCCTCCTACTACCATTCCCTACGACAACATGGACCTCTATCTTGGAGAACTCTATATGAAGTGCAACCTGCCGGAAGCCACCAGTGCCGGATTGAAACTGTTTGACGAATATATGGACCAGATAGCTCTGGAAAACAGCTATTACGCCCGTTTCAGAGGCAAAAAGGCAGAATCCGTCCGTCAGGATTGGGAAATCAACCGCTCTATCTGCAATCAGATTGCCAACTCCTGTTCGTATTACAGACAAACGTCCGGAGACGAACTGCAGAAAAAATTTGATGCAGTAATCACCAAAGCCTCTGCACTGAGATAAGACAGCATGAGATAATACCAGAGAGGGTATCTTCAAAATTTGGAGATACCCTCTTTTTTATACTCAGATTTTCTTTGTAAATCGGTTATTCATCCGTACGGAGAAAATCCTTCAGATAGTCAATCTGCCGGCGATCCCGCTTCGTTGGCCGACCTATGCCGGCATCGCGATGTTCCGTCTGCATTCGGGCAATACGGACTCTCTCGTATTCCTCTGCCGGAGTCAGGTCTTCATAAAACTCGGAAACTCGGACGGCCGGAATCCGGGATTTGGGAGCATCCAGCACACGGACTGTCTTCAACAGGGAACCTATACGCAACTGCACCTCATCCCCGACCTTTACTTCTCGGGCAGGCTTGCAGTTGACACCGTCCACCTTTACCTTGCCGGCGCTGCACGCATCGGCGGCCTGCGTCCGTGTCTTGAACAGACGGACATCCCATAACCATTTGTCCATGCGTGTTTTTTCCATATTTCGCTCTTATTTCGTGAATACGTATTGTATGATATTGGCTCCCATTCGAAGCGCTTTCTGATGCAATTCCTCTGAATCCTTGTGGACGGCGGGATCTTCCCATCCGTCTCCCAAATCGCATTCATAGGTAAACAGACACACCAGGCGGCCTTCCCATATCAGTCCGAACGCCTGAGGCGGTTTGGCATCGTGCTCGTGGATTTTCGGCAAGCCATGGGGAAAATCAAATTTCTGATGAAATATGGGATGGGAATACGGAAGTTCCACAAAATCCAGTTCGGGAAACACTTTTTTCATTTCCCTACGCACGGATGGACCTATGCCGTAATTATCGTCGATATGGAGGAATCCGCCTGCCATCAGGTAGGTCCGGAGATTCCGCACCTCATCATCGGAAAACAGCACATTGCCATGTCCGGTCATATGCAGAAAAGCATAGTCGAAAATTTCCCGGCTGCCGACTTCCACCGTAGGTATCACAGAGGGGAAACCGGTTCCCAAATGCTGATTGCAGAAACGGGCCAGATTGGGCAGAGAGGTGGGATTGGCATACCAATCCCCGCCACCTTGATATTTCAGCAGCGCAACAGATTGCGCTTGTGCGGGCACAACGACCGACAGGAACAACCAACAGCAGAATCCGGAAATCCGTAGCTTCAGTTTACTCTTTTTCCTCTTTTCCATGGTACTGCTTCATGATGTTTTCAAACTGCAAAGTTAACACTTTTTGCCGCATCATCGGACAAGATAGGACTTTTTTGTTTTTTTTTCCGCAATAAGGGTTTTTACATTGAAATAATGGGTACTTTTGTTTTTTAAAACAATTCAAATCATTATGCTTAATAGAGAGAGAGTTACAGAATTAGAAAAAAGAGCAACCCAAACCCGTAGAGACATTTTGCGCATGGTTCATGCCGTTCAGTCCGGACATCCGGGAGGGTCTCTGGGATGCACCGATTTCATGACGGCTTTGTTTTCCGAAGTGCTGAACTGCCCGAAAGATCAATTTACCGTTGACGGAAAAGGACACGACATGTTTTTCCTTTCCAACGGACACATCACTCCGGCCCTTTACAGCACGCTGGCCAGAGCCGGTTATTTCGATGTGAAGGAACTGGCTACTTTCCGCAAAATGGGAACCCGACTGCAAGGCCACCCCTCCGTGCACAGCGGCGTTCCGGGAATCCATGTAGCCTCCGGTTCTCTGGGACAGGGCACTTCCGTGGCCGTGGGTGCCGCCGAAGCAAAGAAATTGAACAGCGATCCCTCCATCGTCTACGTACTGACCGGTGACGGAGAACTGGAAGAAGGACAGAACTGGGAAGCATTCATGTATGCCGGAGCAAAACAGGTGGATAATCTCATCGTGACGGTGGACTACAACAAAAAACAGATTGACGGAAGTACCGACAAAGTGATGAACCTGCTGGATCTGGGTGCCAAATTCAAAGCTTTCGGTTTCGAAGTGTTCGAAGGCAACGGAAACCGTATGGAAGAAGTGCTCAACATCCTTGAATCGGCAAAAAAAGCCTGCGGCAAAGGCCATCCCATCGCCTTCCTGATGCACACCGAAATGGGCTACGGCGTCGATTTCATGATGGGTACCCACAAATGGCACGGCACACCTCCCAATGACGAGCAACTGGCCGCCGGCCTGGCTCAGCTGGAGGAAACCCTCGGTGATTACTAAATCACGACTTCCGTATGAAAAAAATCGATAAATACGTCCTTAAAACGTACATCGGACCTTTCTGCATGACGTTTTTGGTAGTCGTATTTATCTTCCTGATGCAATTCGTCTGGAAGTACATAGACGACATGGTCGGGAAGGGAATTGAATGGGGAATTCTGATGAAACTGATGGGCTATACAGCCATCACATTCATTCCCATGTCCCTTCCGCTTGCCCTCCTTTTGTCCGGACTGATGACCTTCGGGAATATGGGTGAACGCTACGAGTTGGTTGCCATGAAATCCTCCGGCATTCCCCTCTACCGTATCATGCGGCCTTTGATTTGTTTCGCATTGGCCTGTTCCGTGGGCAGTTTCTTTTTGGCCAATAACCTCGTCCCCTATGCCAATCTGAAAAGCGGCATACTGCTGAGGGATGTACGTTCTCAAAAACCGGCCTTCAATATCGATGAGAAAGTGTTCTACAAAGGGATAGACAACTATGTGATCCGAGTGGGCGAAAAGGAAAAGGATAATCAGACCGTACACGATATTCTGATTTACGACCACAGCAAAGGGACGACCTACGCCACCCTGACCAGGGCGGAAAGGGGAAGCATGGTCATGGACGAGGCCCGTCAGGAACTGGTATTCACCCTTTACAACGGATTCGTGTATGACGAAAACATACGGGAAACGAACTGCAGTCCAGAGGAGCTCAGCATCATGAGGGGAAAATTCAACAGCCAGCAGATCCGTTTCGACCTGTCTTCCTTCCAATTCAGTCACAGTACGGAAGAAATGTTTTCCAACAACTATACCGTACTGAACATAATGCAGTTGGACAAATACATTGATTCCATACGGACAGAACTGAAAACCGGAAAAGCCGACATGGGACCGAATCTGTTGCTGGGATTCAAGAGCATAGGCCGCCATTGTCTGGACAGCAACCTTCAAAAAACAGAAACAGACACGCTTGCAACGGAACTGCCGTGGAACAGCCAGAAAAGGTTCGCTCAAGCCACCGTGGCACTCCAACTGGCGCGAGAGCACCGGAGTGCCATTGATTTTTTCCGCATGGATTGCGAAGGACAGACGAGCCAACTGTGGCGATACGAAATCGAATGGCACAGGAAATTCACCCTTTGTGCCGCCTGCATCATCCTCTTCTTCATCGGAGCCCCGCTGGGTTCCATCATTCGCAAGGGAGGCATAGGAATACCGCTGACAATCAGCATACTGATTTTTGTCATCTATTGGGTCATTTCCACTATAGGCGAACGCATGGCTAGAATCGGATCCATTTCATCCGCCATGGGCATGTGGATATCCAGCCTTGTACTGCTTCCGGTAGGTATTTTCCTGATATACAAATCAACCAAGGAAAGCCAATGGCTGGAATTCTTCTCCTTCAAAAAACTAAAGAACCTCATTTCTGCACGTTTGAAAAAAAAACATGAAGATACTCCAATTGTGTAACAAATCTCCATACCCTCCCAAAGAAGGCGGATCCATGGCCATGTACGCCATGACCTCCCTGCTGCAGCAGCAAGGGCACGAGGTCAAAATCGTGGCGGTCAACAGTCCGAAATATTTCGTCAGGGAAGAAGACGTGCCGGAAAACTATCGGAAACAGACCCGCATAGAATGGGTATACATAGACACAACCGTACGACCGTTGTCCGCACTGCACGCGCTGGTACACAATCGTTCCTACCACGCTATCCGCTTTTTTGACCCAAAAATGGAAAAACGCCTGGAGGAACTGCTGAAAGAGGAGGTTTTCGACTGTATTTTGCTGGAAACCATCTACCCGGCTGTATACCTTCCTCTGCTGAGAAAGCACAGCCAGGCCCGCATACTCATCCGCTCCCACAACGTGGAACACCGCATTTGGGAGCGGATGGCAGCTCATGGTTGCGGTATGCTCAAAAAATGCTACCTTCGCATACTGAGCAAACAACTGAAAACTTTTGAAATCAATGCATTGAAACAGGCCGACGGCATCATCTCCATTTCTGGGATAGACATGAATCTTTTTCGGGGAATGGGGATAAGCACGGATGGCATCACCATTCCCTACAGTCTGGAAAAAATACCGGAAAGGAGCGCCTGCCAGACAGCCGCTGCCAGCACGCTGTTCTCCCTGGGTTCCATGGATTGGGGACCAAACATTGAGGGTGTGCGCTGGTTCGTCAAAGAATGCTGGCCTCTCATCCGCCGCAGCCACCCCCATCTCGTATTCCGCATTGCGGGACGCAATCTGCCGGAGAACCTGTTGGAAACGGCAAGCGAAGGAGTAGAAATGGTGGGAGAAGTCCCCGACGCCGGAGATTTCATGCTTGCCAACGGACTGATGATTGTGCCCCTGCTTTCAGGCAGCGGTATCCGCATCAAAATCATAGAAGGAATGAGCCTTGGCAAATGCATCATTACAACACACATAGGTGCAGAAGGCATCGATGTGAAAGACAGGGAACAACTGATGATGGCAGATAGTCCGCAGGACTTTCTGGAAGCCGTCACCTATTGTCTCTCCCATCCGGAAGAGTCGCAACGCATGGGGGAAAATGCAGCAGCATTCACTGCCAGTCACTTTGATGCCCGGATTCTGGGAGAAAGGCTGCAGCACTTCCTGCAGAAGATTGTATAAAAAACATTTATTAATACATACATTCATGAAAACCAATACAAAAAAAATCCTCACCCACGCAACAGCCATCGTACTGTTCGGGTTGGTATCGCTGATATTCTTTTCCCCTGTATTTGACGGCAAAGCCGTAAGACAGGGAGATATGGAAAAAGCGCATGCCATGAGTTACGAACAGGAACTGTATCACGAACAGACCGGCGAGTACACCAACTGGAACAGTGCCATGTTCAGCGGAATGCCTGCCTATCAGATTCATTCACAACCGCAAAGTTCTGTATTTGCCGCATTGAAATACCTTTGCATTTCCCGTGGACTCGGCACCGCAAAAGAGCGCAGTTTCGGAGTGCTGTTTCTGTATTTCATCGGATTCTACCTTGCCATGCTGGCACTCGGTACCAATCCTTGGCTGAGCATCATCGGAGCCCTGGCTTTCGGATTCGGAAGTTACAATATTGTCATTATTGAAGCCGGGCACATCACCAAGGCTTGGGCTATGTCCATGATTGCCCCCATATTGGCTGGCATTATTCTGATTTTCAAAGAGAAAAGAATTTGGGGGTGCATATTGTTTACACTGGCCCTGGGTCTGCAGATACAGTTCAACCACATACAGATAACCTACTACACCATGATTGGAGCTGTTATATTAGGTACTGTATATCTGGTGTATGCGCTGAAGGACCATACATTTCCCTCCTTTGCCAAAGGAATGGCTTTTATTCTGGTCGGATGCTGCTTTGCCGTACTCTGCAACGCCCGGCAACTGCTGGTCAACAAAGAATACTCCAAATACACCATGCGAGGAGGTACGGAAATCACCGTCACTCCTGACGAACTGAACAAAGAAGCCGCTCCTGCCGCTACAGCAGAAGAAAAGGTTTCTTCCGGTCTGAATCTGGATTACGCATTCAACTGGAGCTACGGAAAAGGAGAAACATTCTCCATCCTGATACCCGGTATACGGGGAGGAGCTTCGGGAGAAAAGGTAAACGAAAATTCCCATTTCTATCAGAACTTTCACAGCAAAATAGCCCCGCTCTACTGGGGAGACCAGCCCTTCACATCCGGTCCGGTATATTTCGGAGCCATCATCGTATTCCTGTTTGTGCTCGGACTTTTTATAGTCAAAGGTCCGGAACGCTGGTGGATAGGCATTGCTACCCTGCTGGCCATTCTGATGTCCTGGGGTAAGAACCTCATGGGATTCAACTCTTTCCTGTTCCACAAACTGCCTTTGTATAATATGTTCAGGACTCCTTCCATGAGCCTGGTCCTGGCCAATGTGTGTATGGTCATTCTGGCGGTTCTGGCTCTGAAAACCATTTGGGAAAAAGAACTGGAAGAGAAAAAACTGCAGAAGGCGCTCTATTGGGCCACTGGCATAACCGGAGGTCTCTGCCTGCTGTTTATCCTTTGCGCCGGTTCCTTCTCCTACACGGGAGCCTCAGACCTCCCTATGGAACAACAATACGGAAACAATTGGTCCTTCATTTTCGATGCACTGGCAGCCGACCGGAAAGCCCTGCTGCTGGGCGACTGTTGGCGTTCCCTCGGCCTGATACTGATGGCCGCCATCTGCATACTGCTGTGCATCAAGGGCAAAGTAAAAAAACAGGGAATCATCTTCGCGGCTCTGGCCCTATTCATCACTTTCGACCTTTGGGGCGTTGACCGCCGTTACATAAGTGAAGACAATTACGTCAACGAACGCAACGCCCAAACCCTGCAGCCGGCTCCCTACGATATGGAAATCGACCAGTACGCCATGCAGTTCGGCGACAAGGACTACCGTGTTTTCAACTATGCCGTCAACACATTCAACGACTCTTATCCTTCCGCTTTCCATCATCAGATCGGAGGCTACCACGCTGCCAAGTTGCGCCGCTATCAGGATATCATTGATTTTTACATTTCCGGACATGTCAACATGAATGTGCTGAACATGCTCAACGCCCGTTACATTGTTGCTCCTGGCGGCGAAAGAGGCTATCAGGTGCATCGCAACGAGCAAGCTTTGGGGAATGCCTGGTTTGTGGATTCCCTGCAAATGGTGGAAAATCCCAACGAAGAAATTCTGGCGCTGAACAGCCTTCAGCCGGCAGACAAAGCCGTGGTCAACGGTAAGGAATTCGGTAAGCAGCTGCAGGGCAAGGAGCTCCGCCGCGACAGCCTTTCCTCCATTGAAATGGAACACCAGCAGCCCTACAATCCGGACAAAGTGGTGTACCGCAGCAAGACCAGCCGGGAACAGCTGGCCGTCTTCTCTGAAATCTACTACGCTCCGGATTGGTTTGCCTACATTGACGGAAAACCCGCCGAATACCTCCGCGTGAACTATATTCTGCGCGGCATGGTGATTCCCGCCGGCGAACACACCATTGAGTTCCGCAACGAAGCTCCGCGTTTCCACCGCCTGGACACCGTCAGCCTCGGAAGCTCCATCGCACTGGTGCTGGTCATGGCTGCTTCGCTCTTTGTGTATTACCGAAGAAAGGAAAAATAAAAAAAAGCGGCCAATGGCCGCTTTTTTTATACCACCTGATTGGTTTTTCGGATGTATATGGGAATAAGGCGAAGCGCCAATCCGGTATGATAGTGCAAAAGCCGGTCAAGGATGCGCAGGCTGCATTTTTTCCGGAGATACGGATTTTTGCTGTAGTCTGGAATCTGCAACAGCATTTCCTGCCGGATTTCCCGCACCGTTTCCTTCTTGGGCTCCAAGGAATTGTATACATAATTGAATACCGAAGTCAGGTAACCTTTCTTGAAATAAATGAAATCGATTTCATCCTTATATTCGGCA
>JAZLLH010000057.1:0-6297 GCA_045598025.1 Bacteroidales bacterium
TCCCTGCGCCATCAGTTTGCGGTGATAGGAAAGCACTTTAGAGGATCCATAAATCACCGGGACACAGGTTTCCAGCATTCGCTGCTCTAAAAATGTTTTGACAATCAGTTCATAACCGATTCCGTTTGTATCACCTTGCGATATTCCTATGATGAGAGGTTTGTTCATATCCTATTTATTTTTTCAAATAATTTGCCATGTCATTCATTATTTTCCGAGCCAGTGCATCAGCCTCTTCTTCCGTCGTACTTTCTGCATAAATACGGATAATGGGCTCTGTATTGGAGCGTCTCAGATGTACCCACTGCCGGTCGAAATTGATGCGCACACCATCCACATCAATGATGGGCTGTGTCTTGTATTTCTGCTTCATGTATTCCAACAGGGCATCCACATCGGTTTCCGGCGTAAGGGCGATTTTGTTTTTGGAAATCACAAAATCCGGATAAGTGTGACGCAAAGCGGAACAGGATTTTCCGGACTTTGCCAGATGACTGAGGAACAGGGCAATGCCCACCAGAGCATCCCGACCGTAATGCAGGGCGGGATAAATCACTCCACCATTTCCTTCTCCGCCGATTATGGCGCGGGAGGCCTTCATCTGAGCCACCACATTGACCTCGCCTACGGCAGAGGCGGTATAATTGTGTCCGTATTTTTCAGTCACCACTTGCAGGGCGCGCGTTGAGGACAAATTGGATACGGTATCACCCGGAGTGTGAGACAACACATAATCAGCTACAGCCACCAGCGTATACTCTTCTACAAAGGGCTGTCCGTCCTCCTGTATAATAGCCAGACGGTCTACGTCCGGATCGACGACAAAACCGACATCGGCCTTTTCACGACGTACCGCTTCGCAAAGATCTCCCAGGTGTTCGGGAAGCGGCTCCGGATTATGGGAAAAACGTCCCGTCGGTTCGGCATGAATACCGACCACTTTCCGTACGCCCAAGGCTTCCAACAACATCGGCAGAGCAAGCCCTCCCGTGGAATCCACGGCATCAAACACCACTTTGAAGTCAGCCTTGCGAATGGCTTCCACATCCACCAGATCCAGCGCCAGCACTGCATCCACATGCCGCCGAATGGCTCCTTCACAGGCCATATAGTTTCCCAGATTTTCGCTTTCCACAAACTGGAAATCTTCTGCAGCGGCCAGTTCCAGTACTCGACGACCCTCCTCCGCATTGAGGAATTCCCCGTTTTCGTTCAACAGCTTCAATGCATTCCAATTGAAAGGATTATGGCTGGCAGTCAGGATAATACCTCCGCAGGCATCGGTATGTATGACTTCCATCTCCACCGTGGGAGTAGTGGATAATCCGATATCGGACACCTGTACGCCCATACCCATCAGGGTAGCACACACCACGCGGTTGACCATGTCGCCCGACACACGGGCGTCGCGACCCACCACGACTTTCAGGTCCTTCACATCCGGATGCGTTTCCCGCAAAAAGCAGGTGTATGCAGCCGTAAACTTTACCACGTCCAAAGGAGTCAGATTGTCACCGGGACGGCCTCCCATTGTGCCCCTGAAACCGGAAATAGATTTGATCAATGACATTATTTACTATATTTATTCGTTCAAAAATTTCAAAAGAGAAACCTCGTCCATAAAACGCTGCTCTCCGCTGCGCATATCTTTCAATTGCAGACCGCCTTTCTGCATTTCGTCTTCACCGACCACCGCCACATACGGAATATGACGGGCATCCGCATAGGAAAACTGTCGGCCGAGCTTGGCTGTTTCCGGATACAGTTCGGCCTTTACTCCCTGACGGCGCAACCGCTGCAAGAGCGGCAGTATGTATGCCTGTTCTTTTTCACCGAAATTGACGAAAAGCAATTGGGTTCCTCCCTGCAGAAAATCCGGGAAGAGTCCGCCTTCCTCCAGAATATCGTAAATACGTTCCGCTCCGAAGGAAATTCCCACTCCCGACATATCCTTCATTCCGAAAATACCGGTCAGGTTATCGTAACGGCCACCTCCGGAAATGCTGCCCATGGCAAAATCACAGGCCTTGATTTCCATAATGGTTCCGGTATAATAGTTCAAACCCCGTGCCAAAGTCAGGTCAACGGACACTTCGTTGTGAAAATCCAGATGAGACAGGTAGTCAAAGAGGATTTCCATTTCCTCTACCCCCTTCATGGCGGTTTCGGAATCCTTCAGCAGTTCCTTCAGATAAGACAATTTGGAAGCCGTATCCCCTTCCTGACGGAAAATGGGCAACAGGCGAAGAATCCCTTCTTCGGGGATATTTCTCTCTCTCAACTCCGCACACACGCCATCCAAGCCTATTTTATCCAATTTGTCAATGGCAACCGTGATGTCCGTCAAGCGCTCGGGGCAACCCATATACTCGGAAATTCCGGCCAGGAGCTTGCGATTGTTGAGCCGGATCTGCACCCGGATTCCGAGACGGTCAAACACTTCGTCAGCCATCTGCAGCAAATCGGCTTCGTTCAGTAGAGAAGTCGAACCGATGATGTCGGCATCGCATTGGTAAAATTCACGGTAACGGCCCTTCTGGGGACGATCAGCCCTCCAAACGGGCTGCATCTGAAACCGTTTGAACGGCATCGGCAAATCCTGACGGTGCTGTACCACAAAACGGGCAAAGGGCACTGTCAAATCATAGCGCAAGCCTTTTTCACAAAGTGCTGCAGCCAGTTTGTTCAAATTGGGTTCCTGCAGATCCGCTTTTTCCGTAAAATTGCCGGAATTGAGGATTTTGAACAGCAGACGGTCCCCTTCTTCTCCATACTTTCCCATCAGTGTAGACAGGTTTTCCATGGAAGGAGTCTGGATTTCTACAAATCCGAAACGGTGGAACACATCGCGAATGGTGTCGAAAATATAATTCCGGCGTTGCATTTCCTGTGGCAGAAAATCACGGGTTCCCTTGGGTATTCCTATATTCATTTTTCACTCTGTTTTTTTCTGTTCATACTCTATCCTCAGCCGTTGCTGCCTTCCAGATTGACAGACAGCAGACGCTGGGCTTCAACGGCAAATTCCATGGGAAGCCGCTTCAGGACATCCTTGGCATAGCCGTTCACAATCAATCCGATGGCATTTTCCGAACCGATACCGCGCTGCTGACAGTAAAACATCTGTTCCTCGGAAATCTTGGACGTGGATGCTTCGTGCTCCAGTATGGCGGTGTCGTTATGGCACTCGATAAAAGGCCAGGTGTGCGCTCCGCACTGATCGCCAAGCAAAAGGGAATCACATTGGGAATAATTGCGGGCCTGCACGGCATCCTTGCCGATGCGCACCAGCCCACGGTAACTGTTTTCGCTGTGTCCGGCTGAAATTCCTTTGGAAATGATGGTACTGCGGGTGTTTTTACCGATATGAATCATCTTGGTCCCTGTATCGGCCTGCTGATAGTTGTTGGTCAGAGCCACGGAATAGAACTCACCGACCGATTCGTCGCCTTTCAGCACACAGCCGGGATATTTCCAGGTCAAAGCCGAACCGGTTTCCACCTGTGTCCAGGAAATCTTGGAACGAAATCCTTCACAGATGCCGCGTTTGGTCACGAAATTGTAAATACCGCCCTTTCCGTCCTTGTCGCCCGGATACCAGTTTTGTACGGTTGAATATTTCACTTCGGCCCTCTCTTTGGCAAAAATCTCGACCACAGCCGCATGCAACTGGTTCTCATCCCTCTGCGGGGCGGTACAGCCTTCCATATAGCTCACATAGGCATCGTTGTCCGCAATGATGAGGGTGCGTTCAAACTGTCCCGTATTCACCGCATTGATGCGGAAATAAGTGGACAATTCGATGGGGCAGCGGACGCCCTTGGGTATATAGCAGAAAGAACCGTCACTGAAAACAGCGGAATTCAAAGCGGCAAAAAAATTGTCACCGGCCGGCACGGCTTTGCCGAGATACTCCCGGACCAGTTCCGGATACTGCTTTACAGCTTCGCCAAAGGAACAGAAAATGATTCCGTCCTTTTTCAAAGTCTCCTGATAGGTCGTCTTCACCGATTCCGAATCCACCACCGCATCCACGGCCACTTCACTCACATTGGCCAAACGTTTCTGCTCTTCCAGGGAAATTCCCAGTTTGTCAAACATTTCGCGCAACTTGGGATCGACTTCGTCCATGCTGCCCAGGGTCTTCTTCTTTTTGGGAACAGCAAAATAGATGATATCCTGATAACGGATGGGAGGATAATGCAAATGGGCCCAGGTAGGCTCTTTCATTCCCTGCCATTTCCGAAAGGCATTCAGACGGAATTCCAACAGCCAGTCCGGCTCTTCTTTGTAACGGGAAATCCGTCGGACAATGTCTTCGTTGATGCCCTTGGGGAAATATTCGGTATCTATATCCGTCGAAAATCCGTATTTGTATTCTTCCTCGGCGACGGCCTTAATATCTTTTTCTTTATCCATTGGTTATTCTATACGTATTTGTCACCTTTTGCAATCTGCACATCTGCCACAAACTGGCGGATATTCTGTTCCTCTGCCTTGCGGCATACCAGGACTGCATCGTCCGTAACCGATACCACATAATCATCCAGACCTTCCACCACCACGACTTTATCCTTGGGAACGGTAATGATGCAGTTCTTGCTCTTGTAAACAAAGGCATTGCCCGGTGTAGTAATCACATTGCTGTTTTCATCCTGTTTCATCTGCTCGTACAGGGAAGTCCAGGTACCCAAATCGGACCAGGGAAAATCAGAGGCCAGCACGTTGACGTTTTCTGCCTTTTCCATAATGCCGTAGTCGATGGAAATAGAGGTGCACTCCTCGTAAATACGGCGAATGGATGCGGCCTCACGCTCCGTACCCAAATCCGATGCTATGCTTTGGAACAATTGGTTGATTTCCGGCAGATACATCTCAAAAGCCTGCATTACCACGGGCAGTTTCCACACGAAAATGCCTGCATTCCATAGGAAATCCCCACTTTCGATAAACTGTTTGGCCAAATCCAACTGGGGTTTTTCCGTAAACAGCTTCACTTTGGAAATGCGAGGATCGGGCATGTAACGGTTCTTTTCATCGCACTGAATGTATCCGTAACCGGTTTCCGGACGGGTGGGATGAATTCCGAGCGTCAGCAGCCAGGCGTTGTGTTCCGTGCAGGAAAGCGCGGATTCAATGTGCTCCACAAAGGAAGCCTCATCTGAAATCAAATGGTCGGAAGGGGTCACCACGATATTGGCCTCGGGGTTGCGCATGGCAATACGGTAATTGGCATAGGCTATGCACGGAGCCGTATTCCGGCGGAACGGTTCCGACAATATCTGACTGTCCTGCAGTTCGGGCAACTGTTTTTTGACCAGGTCCCGGTATTTCTCGCTGGTCACGATGTAGAAATTTTCCATGGGAACCAGATGGCGAAAACGCTGTACGGTCATTTGCAGCAGCGATTTCCCGGTACCCAGGAAATCAATGAATTGCTTCGGATATGAGGTCCGGCTGATCGGCCAAAAACGGCTACCGACACCTCCGGCCATCACTACGCAGAAATTGTTATTCTCCATAAATGCAAGTTTCTGATGAACAATCTGTCAAAGGCATATATTGGGAAAAATGCGGACAATTGCAGCGATGCCTTTTTTTCGGATACGTCTTTGTCTTGTGGGAAGTGGCACACCCGGCCAAAACCATGGCCGACAAAACCAAAAGGCACATTCTAAACAGTTTTACATTTTTCTTTTCTATATGCATTTCACTTTCGTTTAATCTGCAAAAGTAGTCAAAAAAACAATGCCAATAAAAAAATCCTCCCCTTTTGTGCGAATTTTATCTGGAGGCCGCACCCGACATGGAGTTGCTGCCTTCGTGACGAATTGTAGAGACGCTGTACACCACGTCTCTACTATTCGTTGGAATTCACCATCCATTTTCCGCTTTTGTTGCTGCCTTCGTGACGGATCAGTCCCTTCTGTTTCAGGGAGGACAAAATATTACGACATTCTAGAGATTTATTACGACATTTTATCAGGAACTATCATTTCCTAAGAGCTTCTTGTTTACATTGATTATTGAATTCTAAAGAATTATTTTAACTTTTCAAACAATTCAAACGCCTTGTAAATATTTGAGTAGGACCCACCTTCCATACCAAATTCAGCGGCTCTCCGAATGGCTTCTAAATGTTTGTCTTCAGCGCATAAATCTTCCACCCATTTTGCGTTCTGCAGGAATTTCTTTTTCTTTTCGTAATCCGGAATATGTTTTTTCAATTCTGCTTCTGTGGCAGCGGAATCCTTAAAGAACTTATTCGTGTTTTCAAAGTGCAGCAGGAACCAATAT
>JAZLLH010000058.1:0-4717 GCA_045598025.1 Bacteroidales bacterium
TCTTCCATGCCGGCCAGATGCTGTATGGCTCCGGAAATTCCGCAGGCCATGTACAGATTCGGACGCACCGTCTTTCCGGTCTGTCCGACCTGGCATTCGTGCGGCATCACTCCGTTGTCGACCATGGCACGGGAAGAAGCCACCTGACCGCCCAATACATCGGCCAAGGCCTGCAGTCTGTCGAAACCGGAACGGTCGTGTACGCCGCGCCCGCCGGATACCAGCACTTTGGCATCGGCGATGTCTTTGTCCGCGTGATTGAGCTTTTGCGTTTCCAAAAGCTTCACCTTGATCCGGGACGTATCGAAAGTCGGAACAAATTCCCGTATGCTGCCTTTGCGTCCGGCTTCTGCCTGACGTTTCTGCATCACGCCGGGACGCACCGTCGACATCTGCGGACGGGTATTCGGGCACACGATGGTAGCCATCAGGTTGCCACCGAAGGCGGGACGCGTCATACGGAACTGCTTGCCGCCCTCTTCCGTATCGGCTATTTCCAATTTGGTACAATCGGCCGTCAGACCGGTTTTCAGCCGGGAGGCCAGACGGGGAGCCAAATCACGTCCGATGGTCGTGGCTCCGTACAGCACGATGTTCGGTTTGTTTTCCTGAATCAGCCGGTACACCACCTGGGAGTATTCTTCGGTCAGGTAATCCTTCAGCTCGGGACAGTCGGCGACAATGACTTCGTCGGCACCCATTTCCAACAGTTTGGAAGCCTGGTTTTTAACCTGATAACCCAAGAGCATGGCCACGACTTTTTCGCCGAGTGCATCGGCCAGGTCGCGGGCTTTTCCCAAAAGTTCGTAAGCAACGGACTGGACAGCGCCGTCGCGCTGCTCCGCAAATACATATACGTTTTTGTAATCTTTGATATCCATAACTTCTGACTTTTAGATGATGTGTTTTTCCTTTAATTTGTTGATGATGATTTCCACGGCTTCCTCTTCGCTGACTTCGTACACTTCGCCCGGAGCCTTCATGGCTTTGGGGAAGGACTGGAACACCTTGGTCGGAGATCCTTTCAGGCCGAGTTTTTCTTCGTCCACGTCAATTTTGTCGGCACTCCACACTTCCACTTCGCGGGCGTAGGCTTCCATGATGCCGCGCACGCTCATGTAACGGGCTTCGAAAGCGGAAGCCAGCACGGTCAGCACGCATTTGCCTTCCACTTCAAGGGTCTGCAGGCTGTCCTCGTTTTCCTTCTTGACAAGGAAGGTTCCCTTTGCTGTTTTCCGGGCATCCACCACGTAGGAAACCTGCGGCAGACCGAGATGTTCGGCCATTTCCGGGCCAACCTGGGCCGTATCACCGTCAATAGCCTGACGGCCGGCGATGATCAGGTCGTAATCCATGGTTTTGATGGCTCCTGCCAAGGCGTAAGAAGTCGCCAGGGTATCCGCACCGGCAAATTTGCGGTCGCTCAACAGAATGGCGCGGTCGGCGCCCATGGCAAAGGCTTCCCGCAGAATGAGGTCGGCTTGGGGCGGTCCCATGGTGATGACGGTCACCTGTGCACCGCACTGTTCTTTCAGACGCAGGGCCAGTTCCAGACCGCCCTTGTCGTCCGGGTTCATGATACTGGGAACACCCTCCCGGATGAGGGTTCCTTTCACGGGATCTATCTTGATTTCGGTCGTATCCGGGACCTGCTTGATACATACGATGATATTCATGTCTTCCTCCTATTTTAACAAGTGACCGGCAATCACCATACGCTGTACTTCGGATGTGCCTTCGTAAATTTCCGTAATTTTGGCGTCGCGCATCATGCGCTCCACCGGATATTCGCGGGTATAACCGTATCCGCCGTGGAATTGCACGGCCTTGGTCGTCATTTCCATGGCCGTTTCAGCGGCAAAAAGTTTGGCCATGGCGGCGTCCTTGGTGTACGGCAGATGCATGTCCTTTTTCCAGGCTGCACTGCGCACCAGGAAACGGGCAGCCTGAATCTTCGTTTCCAGATCGGCCAGTTGGAACTGGGTGTTCTGGAATGAAGCGATGCTGGCGCCGAACTGTTTGCGCTCCTTGGTATATTTCACGGTTTCGTCCATGGCTCCCTGGGCAATACCCAAAGCCTGTGCGGCAATACCGATACGGCCGCCGTCCAGGGTTTTCATGGCCAGGCTGAACCCCTTGCCCATCACACCGAGAAGGTTTTCCTTGGGAACGATGCAGTTTTCGAAAATCAACTCGCAGGTAGCCGAACCGCGTATGCCCATTTTGGCCTCTTTTTTCCCGATGGAAAATCCGGGGAAGCTCTTTTCCACGATGAAAGCGGAAATGCCCTTGGTCCCTTTGGACTTGTCGGTCATGGCCATAACAATGAACACATCAGCGTAAGCGGCATTGGTAATGAATATCTTGGAACCGTTCAACACCCAGTGGTCACCGGCATCAACGGCCGTGGTCTGCTGCATGGCGGCATCGGTTCCGGCATTGGGCTCGGTCAGACCGAAAGCTCCGATCCACTCGCCCGAAGCCAGCTTCGGCAGATATTTCTGTTTCTGTTCCTCCGTGCCGTTTTCCAGAATGGGAGCCATGCACAAGGATGTGTGTGCCGAAAGAATGACGCCCGTGGTGGCACAGACGCGGGAAATTTCTTCCACCGCGCGGATATACATCTGGGAATTTCCGCCTGCCCCGCCGTATTCCACCGGGACCGGAATGCCCATCAGCCCCAGGCCGGCCATTTTGCGGACGGTCTCCATCGGAAAGCGCTCCTGCTCGTCCACTTCGGCTGCCAAAGGCTTTACTTCATTTTCCGCAAACGAACGTATCATCTGCAGAAAGAGTTCTTCTGTCTTTGAATTACTGAAATCCATATATCTGTTGTATGAAAATTAGTATCCCTCAAGTATGTATTTACCTGAGGGATATACGATTAATACTTATAAAAACCTTCACCTGTCTTGCGGCCCAGCAAACCGGCACGGACCATTTTGCGCAACAGGGGATGCGGACGGTATTTGTCGTCTCCGAATTCCTTGTGCAGCACTTCCATGATAGCCAGGCAGACATCCAGACCGATCAGGTCGCCCAAAGCGAGCGGACCCATGGGATGATTGGCACCCAGCTTCATCGCGTTGTCAATATCCTCAACCGAAGCGATGCCGTCGGCATAAATACCGATGCCCTCGTTGACCAGCGGAATCAGAATGCGGTTGACCACGAAACCCGGTGCTTCGTTCACCAGAACCGGAGTCTTGCCGATGGCAGAGGCCAGTTCCATGATTTTCTGACAGACTTCTTCCGATGTTTTCTGTCCCTTGATGACTTCGACCAGTTTCATCACCGGAGCCGGATTGAAGAAGTGCATACCGATGAATTGCGCCGGACGCCGGGTACAGGCGGCGATTTCGGTGATGGAAAGAGAAGAGGTGTTGGTGGCGAAAATGGTTTCGGGTTTGCAGATGCTGTCCAGCCGGGTGAACACTTCTTTTTTGAGTGCCATGTCTTCACTCGCAGCTTCGATGACCAGGTCTGCATCCGCAAAAGCAGCGTAATCCGTAGTGGTGGTGATATTGGCCAAAGTGGCATCCATGAATGCCTGCTCTATTTTACCTTTTTCCACCAGTTTGCCCAACGACTTGCCGATTTTGGCAATGGCCTTGTCCAGACTGGCCTGTGTACGGCTTTTCATGACTACCTGCTGTCCGGCCTGTGCAAAAGCCTGCACCACCCCCGAACCCATGGTTCCTGTTCCAATGACGTATATTTTCATAAATTCAGTGTTTTGATGTTATTTTTTCAAAGAAATAATTTGCAAATATACGAATTATTCCGATGCATCTGCATGGATTTTGAAAAATAAATTTCCCACTGCCTCAAAAAACAGACGTTTCAGCCTATATCCCAGTGCTCAAGAGAACGAGTGTTCTGTCGAAGTAAAGGCCTTGGATTAGCCCGCTATACGCCTCCCATTAATGCATTACAGCGGAGCCCGAATGGGCTCCGCTGTAATAGTAATGTGCTGAATACAAACTCCGTAAACGATTAATGATAATTAACATTGACGGTTTTGGCAAAACGCACCAGATAGTTGGTTTGAGAACCCAACAGACTGCACACGGTGTCAGCACCATTTTCCAGCTGTATTTGAAGAGCATATTTCGGCGTCACTTCCACCCCGCGTACATAATACTTGTTATTTGCAATCTTATTGTCATCACACGGGAGGAATACACAACCGGCCGCTTCCAATATATCCAGCCATTGCGCCGATGTAGGTTTCCTTGAATGATAGTTGGCCGTTTTCAGATTTGAGGTGAGTATATTAATGGCTCCTTGATCCAAAAGTTTATCTGGGACGAGCATCACTCCTGCCTGATTGTTATTTATGAGAAGAGCTATACTTCCGATACCGCAATCGTTCACCAGCAAACCGTTGGACTCACGCTGATTCAACAGGAAATCCCATTCCTCATCCGTCAGCAGTTCCCAGAAATCATTGGCAAAGGTCCGGCCGGTGGCTGCATCTATCTGATTCAAACTGCCGGCTGCATTCGCTGCTGTCATATAATCCTTGCTGGTATTGCCATCGTAATTATATTGATTACTGTATATATGCCAACCAGAATTGTCCTTGTACGTATTGCCCGGTGCAAAGGTCACTTTTTTGGTAAGGGATACGGAAAACACACCGCCCACGAGGGTGTCCGGCTTCTCGGTTTCCGTGTGCACTACACCTATGCAGCTGCGCTTGAGGTTAAGTGCT
>JAZLLH010000059.1:0-56191 GCA_045598025.1 Bacteroidales bacterium
CATGCCGACAGATCCCGTCATGGCACAGTTCAGACAGCAGTCGCCCAGTGTTTCTAGCATCCGTCCGAAAACAGCCCTGGCTGTTTCTTTGATGTCGGTGTTGTGGCGTCGGTAGTCTGTAAACAATATCTGTCCTTCATCGTCCGTAACAATCATTTTGAAAGTGGTGGATCCGATGTCTATGCCTGCGTGGTACAAAGGAATACTTCTGTCCATAGATATTATGATTAATATTAACAACTAACCCGGATAAAATGCTTTTATTGTCTTTTCAGGATATATATTTCCTTGTTGTTGAAAGGTATTGTACGAAATGAGACGGAAATTGTCCGATTTTTCCTCATCGTTTGTCACCTGGGGAAATTCAGACCTTCTTTTTCGGCATATTGCTGTAAAATTCTCATTACGGCTTCCAATTTCCGGTCAAAATCCAGACATCCGTCAATAGGGTGAAGAATGAATCCTTTCTTTTCCATATGACGGAACCATGTTTCCTGTCTTTTGGCGAACTGGTGTATGGCCGTATTGAGTCGAAGTACCATATCTTCATAGGAAAGTTCCCCTGTCAGGTAAAGGGTGATGAATTTGTATTCCAATCCGTAGTAGGTCAGCTGTTCTTTTGTCAGTCCGTCTTTCATCAGGGTCTCCACTTCTTCCACCATTCCTTCTTTTAATCTTGCGTGCAGGCGCTGGGTAATTCGTTCTCTTAATATTTCCCGCGGATATGACATTTTGAAAATCAGATGATTAGGTCTGATATTCTGCCTTTGCAACTGATTTTTTCTGTAAAATTCCTGTATTTCAATGGCTCTAAGCAGGCGTTCCCGGGTTTCTGTATCACTGTTGTTGTGCAGATGTATATAGGATTTCAGAATTTCTGTCAGTTCCTCCATGTCTTTGTTGGCGAGAGTGTCTCTCAGGTCTTGGTTCCAGGGAACTTCCTCCAGGGTGTAATTCTCAAGCACGGATTCTACGTACATTCCGCTTCCACCGCACAGCACAGCATTTTTCCCTTCTTTTTGGAGTTGCCGGTAGATACGATCAAAATCCCGTCGGTATTCGAATACATTGTATTCTTCTCCGGCATCGCGTATGTCAATCATATAGTAGGGAATCTGTCGTCCTTGGAATGTGTATTCCGAAAGGTCTTTTCCTGTTCCTATATCCATCCGGCGGTAGACCTGCCTGGAATCGGCGCTGATAACGGCTGCTGACAGATGTCCTGCAACAGCAGCTGCCAATCGGGTTTTCCCGGTGGCGGTCGGTCCGGTGATGCATATGAGCGGCAGCATGTTATTTCTCATTTTTTTTTGCTGTATACATTGTATGCTTCCCTAACCATTCTTTCGATTTCCATTTCGTCGGATTGTACCAAACGGTAATAGGAAAATGAACAGTAGGCCATGAATTCTTCCAATTCGTTGCCTTCCAAGCCTGTCCATTTGGATACAAGTCCAGGATTGTATCGGTTTCCCAATTGTTCCACTTCTGCGTCGTGCTGTGCCATGTAGGCATAAATCCGGTTGAGTTTGGCTTTTTTGCTGAATGTTTCGTACAGATAGGTTATGGGATGGGTGGTCAGCATATTGGGAGAGGGTTTCATACAAGCATCGGCCTTTTGCAACTCAGTCAGAGTAATAGGTTCTGCTGTGTGTACGGCATCTGATGCTACGTCCTCCAGAAAAAGCGGATATGGTTTCAATGCATAAAAAGTCAATTCTTTCAGCATGATACTTTTCATTTCCATGTGAATGATGCAACGGTTTTGTATGGCCAGCAGGGAGTCGTTCAGTATGATGTTTCCCATGGAATAACCTACCCGCGTCATGATAAGGGTATCATTTCCCCTGACAATCATAGCGAAATTACCATCGGAAGAAGAAAATGTAGCCCTGCCTGTACTGATATTGTGAATGCACACATTTTCCAGCGGAGTGTTGGATTGAAGGTCTCTGATATTGCCTTTCCAAATGTTTCGGTGCTGTGCCCATACGGATGAGTACGGCATGAACAGCAATATGATGTAAAGTGCGCGGAATCTCATGTATGAAAAACGGAGCAGTATCTTTCTTATTGCCGTATACAATCAAAAAAAAAGCCCCTTGAAGGGGCTTTTTAGAGTAGCATTCTTTCCTTAGTTCTCACCATTTCCGTTGATGATGACCAACTTCTTGATGATATTCATCTTCTCCGTCGATACTCTAAGGAAATATTCTCCGCTGGGGTAATCTGCTGTGGAAAAACGCACTTCCTGATGATCGTCGGTGATGCGGATGCTTTCCTGATGAAGGATATTTCCTGCCGCATCGGTAATGCGGATGATATTCTCGCCTTTCATGTCATTGAATTCGACGGTGAAGTGATCATTGGTGAAGGTGGGGTTCGGATAAATACGGATGGCCGTATTTATATAGGATTTGATGTGTTTGGTAATCACAGCAGATTCTCCGCAGTCATTGATTGCCTGTACGGTCAAATCAGCTTCTCCATAGCCCATGCGATTGGGAATTTCCAGATAGATGCCGTTGCCTTCACGGTTGTGGTTAACGATGTTCCAGTAAGGATTACTGCAGGTCCATTCGTAATGAGTGGTCGGGAAATTGTTATCCACAAGTTCTGTGGCATATTTGAATACACCTTCTTTACCGATTTTTTCATCTCCGTATATGGAGTCGGGATCAGCAGGAACGAAATGTTCGTTGATGCGCAACAGTATGGTGCTATCACATCCGTTTACTGTCTGCATGACGACAGTGTAATATCCTCCTTGCTGGAAGAGACTGTCACCGTAGCGGAACGGAAAATCCTGTTCGTGGCACAAGGTCACTTCGTCCATATGTGTATAGGTTGGGTTGACGGAAAAGTTTACGTGGACGATGCTGTCACATCCATTGATTGTTCTGTAACTGATGGTGTGTTTTCCCTGGTTGGTGAAAATGTTGTTTGCATCGAAGGTGTAGGGAAGGGCATCTCCACAAACCGACAACTGTACATTCTTTTCATAGGAAGGATAAACGGTCAGGTTCAGATGGATGATACTGTCGCAGCCATTCTGAGAGTAAAATTGCACATCATGTACACCGGAGGCAGTGAATTCCTGGTTGCCGTAGCGGTAGGGAAGATCTTTCTCGCAGATGCTGGCGTCCACTTTGCGCTCATAGGCTGGAAGCACTTTAAGATAGAGTGCAATGATGCTGTCGCATCCGGACTGGCTGGTCAGGAATGCCGTGTCGCGTATGCTGCTGTAGTAATTTCCCCCATTGAAGATATAAGGAGCTTCGTTGGCACAAATGGTGACTTCTCTGTTTTCGAAATACAGACGTCCTTCGTTTACTTTCAAGGTGACCACGCTGTCGCATCCGTTGGTGGCGGTAAAATGTACGTTGTAGATACCGATTTTGGTAATGGTGTCATTTCCGTAAACAAAGCCTTCTTTCAGTTCATCCGCACATACGGTTTTCTGATCGGAGGAGGAGAAAGACGGATTGACGCTGAAATCTATTTGAAAGACACTGTCGCAGCCTTGTTTTGTGTAAAAATTCTGTTTGTAGTTTCCGCTGGTGTACAGGTTGATGCCGTGCCAATTGTAGGGAAGGGAACTTTCGCAAACCTGCAGCGTTTCATTCTGATTGTATGCGGGCTTGACTACGATGGTAGCATTGATGACACTGTCGCAGTGACAGCCGAAGGTTTTCAGTTGCAGCGTCTTTTTGAAAGTGCCCACTTTCTGTCCGTAGATGTCGCCTCCGAACTCGTAGGCCTCCCCTTGACAGAGATCAATGTCAACATTTCTGTTGTAGGTATTGTAACTGTTGATGGTCAGTTGAATGATGCTGTCGCATCCGTAGACTGTGCGCAGTGTATCTGTGTAGATTCCGCTCTGCTTGTAGGTCTTCCCATTGTAGGTGTAACCCGTGGATTTCAGAGTGTTTTCACACAAACCTGCCCAAAGTTTGTTCACATGACTATCGTGTACAGACAATGACAGGCGGCAGACCGAATCCTGCCCGCTACTACCTACAAAGTGCACGTAGTATATGCCGGCTTTGTAGTATTTCTGACCACCATAGGAGTAAGGCAGATCATTGCTGCAGATTGTTACTCCGGGAAGGAAATTGGTATCCGGCTTTTGGGCCGCAACCTGAGAGTGGAAGCACAGCAACAGGAGTGCGCACCCGATTCCGAAAAACTGTTGTATAGATTTTTTCATATAATAACTGTGTTTTTATCTAATAATGTATTTTATCAATAATATATATGTTATCAAGCATCAATTTGTGCGAAAGTGGCGTTGCGTTCAATGAATTCCCTTCTGGGGCCCACTTCGTCACCCATCAGCATGGAGAATGTGTGATCGGCTTCAGCCGCATTTTCCAGTTGGACCTGGCGCAGCATTCTGTTTTTCGGGTCCATAGTGGTTTCCCACAGCTGGTCATCGTTCATTTCACCGAGACCTTTGTATCGCTGTACGCTCACGTTTTTGTCTTTACCGGCTTCCTGGTATCTGTTCAGAATGGAGATGCGTTCCTCCTCTGTCCAGCAGTACTGGTGTTCATTCCCTTTTTTGATAAGGTAAAGAGGAGGAGTGGCGATGTATACGTGCCCGTTTTCGATCAACTCGCGCATATAGCGGAAGAAAAATGTCAGCAACAGTGTAGCGATGTGGGCTCCGTCCACATCGGCATCGGTCATGATGATCACCTTATGATATCTCAGTTTGGAAAGATTCAGGGCTTTGCTGTCCTCTTCCGTGCCGATGGTAACACCAAGGGCGGTATAGATATTTTTGATTTCTTCACTTTCAAAAGCTCTGTGTTGCAGTGCTTTTTCTACATTTAAAATTTTACCTCTCAGCGGAAGTATAGCCTGAGTGCGGTTGTCGCGACCTTGCTTTGCTGTTCCTCCTGCAGAATCACCCTCAACGAGAAAGAGTTCGCAAACGGAGGGATCCTTGTCTGAGCAGTCGGCCAGTTTTCCAGGCAGTCCGGAACCGCTCAATACGTTTTTGCGCTGCACCAGTTCTCTGGCTTTGCGGGCGGCGTGACGGGCCTGGGCTGCCAGAGCTACCTTATCGACAATGTTTCTGGCTTCTTTGGGATGTTCTTCCAGATAATTGGTCAAGGCTTCGCTGACCATTTGGCTGACGATACCTTCCACTTCGCTGTTTCCCAACTTGGTTTTCGTCTGTCCTTCAAACTGAGGCTCAGCCACCTTGACGGAAATGACGGCAGTCAATCCTTCACGGAAGTCATCACCGTTGATTTCTATCTTCTGCTTGTCTAATTTTTCCAACAACTTATTGTCGTCGGCATATTTTTTCAGTGTGCGGGTCAAACCTCTGCGGAATCCGGAAAGGTGAGTGCCGCCTTCATGAGTATTGATGTTGTTGACATAGGAATGCAGGTTCTCCGAATAGGAGTTATTGTACTGCATGGCAATCTCAATGGGCACCCCGGATTTTTCCCCTTCAATGTAGATGGGTTCTGCACTCAAATGCTCCCGATTGTCATCCAGGTATTTGATAAAGTCAATCAGGCCTTTTTCAGAATGGAAAGTTTCGGAGTAGAACTCGCCGTTTTCCTTCGCATTGCGCCGGTCTGTAACACTCAGTGTAATGCCCTTATTCAGAAAAGCCAACTCCCGCATCCGGGTAGCCAGCGTGCTGTAATCGTATTCGTGAACGACAAAAATAGAGTCGTCTGGAGTGAATTTCATGTAGGTTCCCGTCTTGTCGGATGTGCCTACCACTTTGACCGGATAAAGGGGTTTCCCATAGGCATATTCCTGCTGGAAGTGTTTCCCATCGCGGAAAACCTCCACCTGCAGGTGTTTGGACAAGGCGTTGACGCATGACACACCGACACCGTGCAGACCTCCGGACACTTTGTAGGAACCCTTGTCGAATTTACCTCCTGCGTGCAGTACGGTCAATACGACTTCCAAAGCAGAGCGGTGTTCCTTTTCGTGCATGTCGGTGGGAATACCACGTCCGTTGTCCAGTACGGAAATCGAATTGTCCTCGTGGATGGTGACTTCGATGTGGTCACAGAAACCCGCCAAAGCTTCGTCTATGGAATTGTCCACTACTTCGTAAACCAAGTGGTGCAGACCTCTTTCGCTGATGTCTCCGATGTACATGGCCGGACGCTTGCGAACCGCTTCCAAACCTTCCAATACCTGGATGTTGTCAGCAGTATAGGAAGCCTGTGTCCCCTTTTTCTCTTCTAACTCACTCATTATTAGTATCTATGTTAAAACATATACGCTGTGCAAAAATAGGAAAAAATTCAATACGCTCAAGTCGAAAAACGGACTTTTTTTTACGAAAAATGATATTGGAAAAATAACTACTTTTGCATTTCCCGTCCGAAATGGCGGATGGTGTGCAAGGAATCGGATTCCCATAAAAAGAAATCTATGGATGTAATGGAATACAATTCAGTGAAAATCAAAAAAATGCTTGACGGAATCAAGGGTAAGAAACTGTTGATACTGGGCTTTGGCAGGGAGGGCCGTTCCAGTCTGCACCTGTTGAGAAAATTTTTGCCGGATGCCGATTTTGCCGTAGCAGATGCCAATACGGCTTTGGCTTCCGAGTTGTCAGATCTGTTGCCGAAGGATCGTATTTTTCTGGGACCGGATTATTTGCAGGCCGTACCTCGTTTTGAGGTAGTGTTGCAGTCTCCGGGAATCTGTTTGAAAGACTGCATGCCGCTTTTTGAAAAGGTGAGGCTGACTTCGCAGACGGAATTGTTTCTGGAGGCTTATCGAGACCAATGCATAGCAGTGACGGGTACCAAAGGAAAGAGCACCACTTCTTCCCTGATTGCCCATTTGCTCAAAGAAACGGGTCACGAGGTGGTCTTTGGCGGGAATATAGGCCTGCCTCTGTTTGAACTGCTATCGCAGATTACTCCGCAGACACATATTGTGTTGGAACTTTCCTGTCATCAGCTGGAATTTGTAAACGTCAGTCCGCACGTGGCCGTGCTGCTGAATCTGTTCGAAGAACATTTGGACCATTACCGCAGTTACGAAGCCTATCAGGAAGCCAAGTATCAAATAGCTCGGCATCAGCATTCAGAGGACGTCTTTATCTGTTCAGGGGAAGATGAACGCATCGCCCGACTGATGGAAAAGTTTCCGCCCCGTGCACACTTGCAGACTTTTTCCTCGGGCAATCTGCCGTCGGTACTGCGGACAGAGAATTTTCCGCTGCCGGGGGAACACAACCGTCTGAACGCGATGGCTGCGCTACTGGCCGTACAGGCCATGGAGCCTTCCGTAAAACCGGAGCAGTGGCAGTCCGCACTGAACTCTTTCCGGAGTTTGCCGCACCGTATGGAATATGTGGGTGAAGTGAAGGGCATCCGTTTTTTCAACGACAGCATCTCTACCATACCTCAGGCCGCTGTTGCTGCCGTGAATGCCTTGAAGGATGTGGAAACTTTGATTTTGGGAGGAATGGACAGAGGTATTGATTATACGCCTCTGATACCTCTGTTCGCCAGTTCTTCCGTGCGTCACTTCCTCTTTACTGGCGCTGCGGGAAAACGGATGATGGGTCTGGCCAATCCATCGGACGGGCGGACTTTTGCCTTTTTTGAACAATATGAGGATATTGTGGAAGAGGCTTTTCGCAGAACGTCTCCCGGAAAAATCTGTCTGCTGTCGCCGGCGGCCCCCAGTTACGATGCCTTCAGGAATTTTGAAGAGAGGGGTGAAGTGTTCAGAAAATTGGTTTTGAACAGGAAATCTTCAAAAAAATGAATTTTTAATTTGCTTCTGGAACGGAATATACCGAAAAAATGGCTACTTTTGCAATTTTAAGCAAACTTAATATATGGAATATGCGGAGAATATCTTTTGTGATGTGTATGTGCTTCTTGTCTTTCGGCTTGTATGCACAGGATAAAGTGTTTGATTTGGGTGACCTGTTCTCCAACGGCAATCTGGCCGCAGGAAAGGTAAACCAGTGGCAATGGTTGCCTCAGAGCAGCGATATGGTGTATGTGCAAGGCAGTTCGCTGATGAAACGCACTATGCCTTCTGGCAAGGAAACTGTGTTCGTTACTTTGGAAGAAGTGAATGCTGCCTTGAAAACCGCCGGTTTGGGGACTTTGCGGAGTTTTCCGGGTATGGCGAAATGGACTTCTTCCACGGAGTGCTATTTCCGTGTTAAGGAAGGTTATGCCGCTTATGATTTGGGTACAGGAAAAATCTCCCGTGTCATGAAAACATCGGTACCGGATGCTGAAAATCTGAAAGTGGATTTTGCTCATGCCCGTTTTGCCTATACCATTGGTGACCACCTGTTTGTCTGTAAAGCAGGGGAAGAAGCGGTGCAAATTGACAAGGACGGGGCCAAGGAGGTGAGGTACGGACATGTGCCTCATCGCAACGAGTTTGGAATAGAAAGCGGTTCTTTCTGGTCGCCTGGCGGCCGCTGTCTTGCCTTCTACCGCATGGACGAAAGCATGGTGACGGATTATCCGTTGGTAGAGGCTCAGGGCCGCATTGCAAGTCTAAAGAACATCAAGTATCCGATGGCCGGTATGACTTCTCATGAGGTTACATTGGGTGTGTACGATCTGGAAACGGGTACAACGGTCTACATGCAGACGGGCGAGCCCCGGGAGCAGTTTCTGTGCAGTGTCACTTGGACACCGGACGAACAGTATATCCTGATTGCCTTGCTGAATCGGGAACAGAACCATTTGAAATTGAATAAATATAATGCGAAAACGGGTGCTTTTGTGCAGACTTTGTTCGAAGAAACAAACGACCGTTACGTAGAACCTTCCGATCCGATGTATTTTCTTCCGAAGCAACCGGATCAGTTTTTGTGGGTCAGCCGTAGAGACGGTTGGAAGCATTTCTATCTGTATGATCTTTCCGGCAAATTGTTGAAACAGCTGACTTCCGGACCTTGGGAAGTGAAGAGTTTTGCCGGTTTCGACCAGACGGGAAGCAAATTGTTCTTCACCTCCAATAAAAACGAAATCACGGGAGAGCAGTTCTATGTACTGGATATGAAGAAAGGAAAGATGCAGTGCATTACCCCTGAAAACGGAACGCACAATGTGCAGCCCAATGCTTCCGCTGATTATTTCCTGGATGTGTACAGCAGCATTTCCCAGGAATCCCGTTACGTGCTCCGTGGAAAAAACGGGGAAGTAAAGGAAACACTATTGGACAACAAAGGGTATCTGAAAGCGTATGCCATTCCGGAAACCCGTATTTTCTCCATTAAAAATGCAAACAATGACGATTTGTATTGCCGCATGATCCTGCCCGTGCATTTCGACAGCACCCGAAAGTATCCTGTGTTTTATTATGTCTACGGTGGCCCCCATTCCCAACTGGTGACGGATAGTTGGCTGTCCGGAGGCTGGTTCCTGCAGTATATGGCACAAAAAGGCTATATCGTTTTTACCTTGGATAATCGGGGTACCAGCAATCGGGGATTTGAATTCGAAAGCTGCATTCACCGTCATCTCGGCGATTATGAAGTGGAAGACCAGATGTGCGGTGTGAATTATCTGCGCAGCCTGTCCTATGTGGACACTTCCCGCATGTCAGTGGATGGCTGGAGTTACGGAGGATTCATGACATTGAGTCTGTTTACCCGTCATCCCGGTGTGTTCAAAAAGGCAACGGCCGGTGGCCCTGTCATTGACTGGAAGTATTATGAAGTGATGTACGGAGAGCGCTACATGGATATGCCGCAGGAGAATGCCGAGGGCTATGAGAACGCCTCTCTGCTCAACCGGGTGGATTCCATACAGGGCGATCTGCTGATTTTTCACGGAGCTCAGGATGGAACGGTGGTGTGGCAGCATACGTTGCAGTTCATTACAAAATGTATTGCCAAGGGGAAACAGGTGGATTATTTCATCTATCCGACTCATGAACACAATGTGATGGGAGCGGAGCGCCTGCATTTATGGAAAAAGATAGAAAAATTCCATCAGTATGAAAATTAATCATGTTTAAACATAAAAATCTATCAAAATGAAAAAGTTAGTATGTGTGCTGTGCCTTTGTGCACTGGCCTTTGCTTCCTGCAAAGAAGAACCGAATGATGACGGAACTCCCAAAGTGTCGTATAACGGAACCTATGTAGGTGAGTATACTTTTGGAAAAGGTGATTCCACCAAAAACGGGAACATCGTGGTTATCAATAATCCTGTGAACGACGGCATATTGTTGTACGGAATACTCCCCTTCAAGAAAACCGATACGACGGGATTTTTCCGTGCCAGTTCAGCTACTACAGAAACTATGGTGAAGGTACTGACGGCTATTGGTATACATCTGCCCGCCGGAACGTCGGATGCATTGAGAAACCTGGATGCGACGGCTGCTTTCCGAGACGGAGTGCTTACCATGAAAATGTCTTATTCTATTGAAATTCTGGAAGCCCAAGTGGATGTAAATATGCTGCAGTTCGTTGGAACCAAAAAATCCAAATTGGCTGACGAAGAAAGCGAAGGAAACGAATAATTTCCATCGTTTGTTACCAAAGTCAAAAAGAGAGTCAGGTCGGCTTAAGCCGACCTGACTCTCTTTTTACGCTTATCGGTTCGAATTTATATTCTTTCTTTGATTTTGTACTGGTTGCGGGTAGGAGAGTTCCGGCAGATGAGTTCACCGAGGAATCCGGCCAGGAACAGCATGGTACCCATCAGTATGAACAGCATGGATACGTAGAACCACACACTATTCGTCAGAGCGATACGACCACACAGACGCATCGCGCACACAATAGCGAAGGCTATGAATCCGAGCAGGAAGGATGTAGTGCCTATCAGACCGAAAAAATGCATGGGCTGCTTTCCGAATTTGGAAATGAACATGATGGTAAACAGGTCTAAATAGCCGTTGACGAAGCGGTTCAAGCCGAATTTGGTGGTGCCGTATTTGCGTTTTTGGTGTTTGACTACCTGTTCACCGATTTTGGTAAAGCCTTCCCATTTGGCGATAACTGGAATGTATCGGTGCATTTCGCTGTACACTTCAATGTTCTTGACGACTTCCTTTCGGTAGGCTTTCAGTCCGCAGTTGAAATCATGCAAGGGAATTTTCGACATGCGTCGGGTGGTCCAATTGAAAAATTTGGACGGAATATTTTTGGCTATTTTGGAATCGTAGCGCACCTTTTTCCATCCGGAAACCAAATCGTATCCATCTACGGTGATTTTATGGTACAGACCCGGAATTTCCTCGGGACTGTCCTGCAGATCGGCATCCATGGTGATGACGACTTCACCTTGCACAGCCTCAAATCCGACATTCAGTGCGGCCGATTTGCCGTAGTTCCGTTGGAAACGGATGCCGTGGATGTTGGGGTTTTCCTGTTGCAGGCGGCAGATGGTTTCCCAAGAATGGTCGGTGCTTCCATCGTCCACCATGACGATTTCGTAGGTAAATTGGTTTTCCTTCATTACCTTATCTATCCATGCACTCAGTTCGGGCAGGGATTCTTCCTCGTTCAAAAGGGGTACGATTACTGAAATATCCATGTTTTTTTTCTTAAATTTTTTGAAAGTGCAAAAGTAATAAAAAATCAGATAGGATATGCAAAGATGTTGTATTTTCAATTATCTTTGCAGTTCTGTAAAAAAGGTGATCTTTTTTCTGACAAATAATTAATACATAAACAGATAAGAGAAGACTATCCATGGTATCGTATGCATCGGATGTGGAAGCGGTGAAGGCGTTCACAGAAAAATACGCTCAGTTGAAGGAAGAAGTAGGCCGTGTCATCGTCGGGCAGGATGAAGTGTTGAAAAATATCCTGATTACGATTTTCGGTCGGGGACATGTGCTGCTGATCGGTGTGCCAGGTTTGGCCAAAACATTGATGATTACTACGATAGCTAAAGCTTTAGGTTTGTCGTACACCCGTATACAGTTTACACCCGACCTGATGCCTTCCGATATCATGGGTACGGAAATCCTGGACGAAAACCGAAATTTCAAATTCGTCAAAGGACCGATTTTTTCCAACATCGTATTGGCCGACGAAATCAACCGTACTCCGCCCAAAACCCAGTCCGCCTTGTTGGAGGCCATGCAGGAACGCAGCGTTTCCGTTGCGGGAGAAACCCGTCTGCTGCCGGAGCCCTTTTTCGTCTTGGCCACTCAAAACCCGATTGAGCAGGAAGGTACCTATCCTTTGCCGGAAGCTCAGTTGGACCGCTTTATGTTCAACATTTACCTGGATTATCCGACTTTTGAAGAAGAAGTCAACATTGTGAAAGGAACTATAGGTGGTGCATTGTATGAACCGAAGCAGGTGATTGACAAGGAGGAAATTCTGTATTATCAGCATCTGTTGCAGCGTATTCCCGTGGCCGACAATGTGTACCGGTATGCTGTCCGTCTGTCGGTGATGACACGTCCGGGTACGTCCAATGCCCATGCCTGGGCTGACAAATATCTGGCCTGGGGAGCCGGCCCTCGCTGTTCTCAGAATCTGATTGTAGCGGCCAAATGTCATGCTGTGCTTTCCGGAAAACTTTCGCCCGACATTGAGGATGTGCAGGCCGTTGCCTGTTTGGTGATGCGTCATCGTATAGTGAAGAATTACCGCGCTGAGGCAGAGAATATTTCCATAGAATCCATCATTGACGAATTTTTGAAAGTGCGCGAATAATGGATGCTTCGGATGACCGACCGTGCCGGGTGCGCACGCAGAATGGAAAAAAGGAGATATACGATCCGGTACGTCGCCGTTTCGTTGCATTGACACCGGAGGAAACCGTTCGGCAGTCCTATCTGCACTACCTGATTGATGTTCTGAATTTTCCGCGAATTTCGCTTTCCGTTGAGAAAAAAATCGTGTACAACGGGCTGACCCGGAGGTATGACATTGTGGCTTACCGTCCGGATGCTTCGGCACTACTATTGGTGGAGTGCAAGGCCGAGTCGGTACCACTTTCCGGTGATACTCTTTACCAGGCGGCCATGTACAATCATGAATTGCAGGCGGATTTTGTGGTGCTGTTCAATGGAAAACGACAATGGGTCTGTGCCCGCGGGAAAGATGGATATCACCCGCTCTCTCAGTTGCCATCCTATGAGGAGGCTGCGGCTTATACCCATTCCGAAAAATGATATAGAATAAAAAATAAATAAATAAAAACAGAAAACATATGCAACAGAAACCTGCTTTATTGGTATTGGCTGCCGGCATGGGTAGCCGTTATGGCGGACTCAAGCAGATCGACAAACTGGGTCCGAACGGAGAAACCATTATAGACTATTCCATTTATGATGCGCTTCAGGCCGGCTTCGGGAAGGTCGTCTTCGTTATCCGCAAGAGCATAGAGGATGATTTCAAAGAAGTGATTTTCAATAAATACAAAGATAAGGCGGAAGTCGATTACGTTTTGCAGGAGTTAGACAGTCTCCCGGAAGGATTCCGTTGTCCGGAAGATCGGGTAAAGCCCTGGGGTACGGCCCATGCCATTTTGATGGCCAAGGATAAAATCGACACTTTTTTTGCTGTCATCAACGGGGATGATTTTTACGGTCGTCATGCTTTTCAAACTCTGGCAGATTACCTGAAGTCTCTTTCTTTGACAAAGGATGTCGACATGTACAGCATGGTAGCCTACAAGCTCGCCAACACTCTCTCCGATAACGGGAGCGTATCCCGCGGTGTTTGTCGGAAAGATGCGCAGGGCTTTTTGAGCGGTGTCAAGGAACATACCAAAATCCAGGAAATCGAAGGAAATATCATCCATACCAATGAGGATGGAAGCATTGTTCATCTGGAACCGGATACCCTGGTCTCCATGAATTTCTGGGGATTCCATCCGTCTCTGTTTGCCCATTTGGAACGCATGTTCAAGGAATTTCTGAAAGAAAACATCAATAAGCCCAAGGCTGAATGCTATATTCCGATGGTGGTCGATACGCTGATCCAGAACGGACAGGCTCGGGTGAAAGTGCTGAAGACGGATGCCGAGTGGTTTGGCATTACCTATCAGGAAGATCGTCAGGGAGTGGTGGATGCGTTCCGTCAGCTGTATGCGGACGGAGTGTATCCGGAATACCTCTGGTAGAGGCTCGGACTATCCGGACTTGTCATTGAACGTTCTGGATTTGTTTGTCCGGACATTCTGTCTGCTCGGAGTCAGCAGTCAGTTTTCTCAGACAGACGGAAGCGCACCAGCAGCCGAAAAGGGCAGTGAGGTAGGATATGCTTCCGATGCCTTCCGACGCCGGGGCATCCGCAGGACGTGCATGCTTGGTCTCGTCGGAAAAAACGACTTCCACACCCTTGCTGATGCCGGCTTTGCGAAGTCGGGTCCGTACAGCGGCAGCGAGACCGCATTGGTAGGTTTTGGAAATGTCGCAGCAGCGAATGCGGGAGGGATCCGTTTTTTCACCGGCTCCCATTGCACTGACAACAGGCAGTCCTCTGCGGACGCAGCATTCCAGCAGTCTGACTTTGGGTCCCACACTGTCAATAGCATCGATGACATAGTCAAAAGCACCGGCCTGCAGCACTTCATCCATGCGTTCTTCATTCAAAAATTCAGTCAGTAGGCGAATGTCCGCTTCCGGATTGATGTCATGGAAGCGATCACGGAGAATTTCGGTCTTATAGCATCCAACGGTGGATTGCAAAGCCGGCAGTTGACGGTTGCGGTTGGTGTCGTCAATCCGGTCACCGTCTGCGAGCGTCAGCGTCCCGACGCCTGCGCGGCAGCACATTTCGGCTGCATAGGCACCGACACCGCCTAAACCCACTATCAATACGTGAGTCCGATTCAGTTGTTCTGTCTTTTTCTCACCCAACAGCAGTTGGGTTCTTTCCTGCCAATGTTTCTGCATGTTTTGGTTTTTTGCTTGCATTTCTTCCTTTCAGGGAAGGCTTTTTCTTGTCTTTAGAGTGATAGCCGCTCTGTTTTTTCAGAATTTCATACCCCAGTGCAGACTCCACAGGAAGGGGAGCTGATAGATTTTTTCATTGGTTTTCCGGCTGACGTAGAAAATATTGGCGTAATTATACACATTGGTCGCACCGATGCCGATTTCGGAACGTACTTTGTCGGAATGAATGAAGGTCCGGTTGAGGTTGATGTCCAAACGGTGATAATCCGGCAACTGTCCCTTGTTGAGCTCATCCAGCACTATGCCGGGGGTTTCGTTGACAGGGATGATGTCGGAACCTATGTCTGTGATGTTGTCTATGTTGGGATACCATGCCTTGGTCTGTGTAAAGGGGAAGCCGGAACCGTAGTTCCATCTCAGACTGGCTTCCCAACGGTCGTTGCGTCCCCAGTGGAAGGTGGATGTGAGATTCAGGTTGTGGCGGCGGTCGAAGTGGGTCCGGTATACAATATTGCCGTCGTTGCGGTGAACCCAGTTCAAGGAGTATGCCAGCCAGATGTAAAGCTTTTTGTGATCGTATTTGAGGGAAATGTCTCCTCCGTAGGAGTTTCCTGTTTCCAACATGAATTCATCGTCCTCTTCAAACATCTGGTAGCGGTTGATGTTGGTCAGACGTGAGAAGTTTTTGTAGTAGGCTTCTATATTGGCGATCAGGTACTCGGTGACATCGAATTCCATACCGCCAACCACGTGCTGACTTTTTTGCAGGCTATTGCGGATATTCTTTCCGGAAAGGGTTTCGGATTCCGGTACGGTGAGAAATCCGTAGAAAAGGTTGACCACATCCTGATCCGAGGTGGCCCCAATGATATTCTGGGAATACAATCCCCCTGCCATTTTGAAACGTAATCGCTTGCTTGCCAAATATTTAATAGCAAAACGGGGTTCCGGTGAGGTTGCGTTTTGGGATGCATAGTTGTCCAATCGGAAGCCGGGTTCAAAAATCCACTTGTTCAATATCCATTTGTATTTGATATACAAGGCAATTTCGCTGTTGAAACTTCTTTGTCCGCAATCCACTCCATAGGCATTGGTAAATTCATAATCCAGCCAGGTCCCGGTCAGTTCTATCCCATACTTGAAGGCGTTTTTTCCCAGCAGGTAGGTGAATCCTGTGGAGAAAGAGAAGTCTTTAATGCTGCTGTGTCTGCCGAAATCAGTATATTCATCCAGATTCATTCCGTAGTTGGAATAGGCGAGTGTGCCGTCAACAATCAGGTTGGACGAAGAAGGAAGAATCATGAAATTGCTTCCCATTCCCCAGGAATTCCATTGATATCGGGCGATTTCAGGATAGTTCACCTGATCTGTGAAACAAAATCCGAATACATTGATACGGCTGGATTCGGATGTTTCAAAAGTAAGCTTTCCGTATCCGTCAAAGTAGTTATAGGGAAGTCCGTCTTCTCCCGCATAAGGGTATAGGACTTTGGAAGTCTGTTCCAGGTATGAACCCTTGAGTGAGGTTAGAAAGGATATGGAGGTTTTGTCTTTTTTTGTGATTTTTTTCAGAGGACCCTCCAGGAGCAGTTTGGCTCCGAAGGTGCTGATATCGAATTTTCCTCCGAAATCCTTTTTGTTTCCGCTTCGGGTTTCAATATCCATTATGGAAGAGGTGCGTCCACCGTATTCTGCATTGAATCCGGCTGTGAAGATTTCCGCATCTTTCAGAATGTCTGTGTCGAATACGGAGAACAGGCCGATGGAGTGAAAAGGATTGTAAATGGTCATGCCGTCCAGCATGACTTTGTTCTGTATGGGCGTGCCTCCCCTAACGTAGAGTTGTCCTCCCTGGTCACCTGTGGAAACAATGCCGGGCAGAATCTGCAGGTATTGGGCCAGATCCGGTATGCCTCCGATATTGGGAATCTGTGTGATTTGTTTGGGCACAACATACTGAACGGAGGCTCTGACTTCGGTCAGGCTGATCATGCGGTCGGCCGTGACAGTGGTGCCTTCCAACTGATACACGGAAGGCGATAGCCGATAAGTGTTTTTGATGATTTCGTCTTTCTGTATGCTGATCTGCGTAATCAAAGAATCGTATCCCACACAAAATATACGCACCTTGTAGGTCCCGGCCGGAATTTTGACGATGGAAAAGTGTCCATTGTCATCAGAAATGCTTCCTACTCCCAATTCCGGCAGGTATATGGAACAGTAGGAAATAGGCTCCAGAGTGGTTTCTTCAATGATATTTCCTCTGAAAATTCCTCCCTGTGCCATCAGGATGGAATGGAAAAGCAAGCTTAGTGCGGTCAGGCAGAGGATTTTTTTCATACGGGGATACTCAATTGTTCGCATGCTACAATGGATGCGTGCTGTTCCGCATTCTTAATGATGGTGTCGCATCCGTTGGCAATCCATTCATTATTGACATATAGTGATACCACATACAGATTCCGGTTGTTGTATTTCAACTCTTTACTGATTTGGTACCGTATTTCGCTTTTGTTTTTCTGCCCCCAGGCCATTACTTTTCCTTTGAAATTGGAAGTGGATTCCGCTATTTCTTTGAATGCCGTTTGTTGTTCCAACAGGTAGTTCAGGATGATTTTTTGGGTAAAATCTCCTCCTTTGTCCAAATAGAGGGCTCCCAAAAAAGCCATCAGAATGTCACTGTTGATGTAATCCCTCAGTAACAGAAATTTTTCGTCAGTCTGAGGATAACAATCCATCTTCAGACGCTGGGCAATGCGGCTCAGGTAGGCGTGGTGCGTGACTTTCTGATACAGGTCCTGAATCTGTTCTGAGGTAGAAAGCAGGTATTTCCGATAGAGGAAAAGGCAGAGCGAACTTCTCAGTATGGTTTCACCCAGGCAACTCAGCCTTTCGTTATTTTCCGATAGGGAGGGTTCCAATAGCGGAATGGCCCATGCTTTTCTGTAAGTGTGCAAGCGGTTGCGTTTCGGCCTGAAACCGCAAATGGTTTTAAGATATGCCTGAAATTCCTTGTCTTTTGCAAATATCGGTTCGTTTGGCATATTTAACGATTCTCGTGCTTTTGAAAAAGTATGGAGGTGTTGTGTCCACCGAATCCGAACGAATTGGATATGGCAACCCGAATTTCTTTTTTCAAGGGATGGTCAAGTACAATATCCAGATCGGAAGGGATGTTTTCATCTTTTTGGTCTACATTGAGTGTGGGCGGTACCATGCCATGCTGTATGGATAATATGGCGGAAATGGCTTCGACCGCTCCGGCTGCACCCATCAGATGCCCAAATACGGATTTGTTGGCTGTCAGTGCCAGATGATCAGTATGCCCTGCAAATAATTTGCAAATGGCGCGAATTTCAGCGAGATCACCGGCCAAGGTGGAGGTGGCATGGGCGTTGACGTGGTCCACTTCCTCCGCACGGACGCCAGCTTCTTCCATCGCATAACGCATGGACAATTCGGCGCCTATGCCTTCCGGATGCGGGAGGGTGATGTGATAGGCATCCGCAGAAAGTCCGACACCTCCTATTTCCGCATATATCCGTGCCCCTCTTCGAAGGGCGTGTTCCCTTTCCTCCAAAACGAGGGCTCCCGCGCCTTCTCCCATGACAAAACCATCCCGGTTCGCATCAAACGGACGGGATGCCGTCTGCGGACTTTCATTCCGAGTGGAAAGAGCCCGGGTGGAATTGAATGCGGCTATGCTCACAGCATTGATAGGAGCTTCCGAACCTCCGGTAACGATGACGTCCGCTTTTCCGAGACGGATATGGGCGGTTGCATCGGCAATGGCATTGGCAGAGGAAGCGCAGGCAGAGGAAACGGAGTAGTTGACTCCCATGTATCCGTGTCGGATGGCAATCTGCCCGGAGGCTATATCGGAAATTACTTTGGTGACGAAAAAGGGAGAAATTCTGGGGTCTTCCAATTCCAGCAACCGGCCTTCTTCATAAAAGGTGGTAGAACCACCCATTCCGGTACTGAAAATGACTCCTACACGCGCTTTGTCAACTCCATCTTCCTCCAATCTGGCATCCCGTATGGCCTCGTCCGAGGCCGCGATGGCAAACTGGGAGAACAAATCAAGTTTGCGTGCTTCCTTGCGGTCAATATACTGAAGGATGTCAAAATCCTTCACTTCGCAGGCGAAGCGGGTCTTGAAATGTGAAGCGTCAAAACGGGTGATGGGGCCGGCACCGCTTACACCGGACAACAGATTGTCCCAGAAAGAGGAACAGTCATTGCCTATCGGTGTAAGGGCCCCCAAGCCGGTAACAACAACTCTTCTTAATTCCATAAGAAGGGAAGTTTGAAACTATTTTTCAGCGACAGCGGCTGATACGAAATTGATAGCGTCCTGAATGGTTTGGATCTTTTCCTGTTCTTCTTCCGGAATTTTGATTTTGAATTCGCTTTCGAAAGCCATCAGCAGTTCTACATTGTCCAAAGAATCGGCGCCGAGGTCGTTAACGAAACTTTTTTCGGGCGTGATTTCTGCAACATCTCTTCCTAATTTGTCTGCAACAATGGCAATAACTTTTTCTTCAATGTTCATAATAAGCGTTTTTAAAAGTTTTGTTTTAGAGTGCAAAATTAACACTTTTTGGAACATCTGACGTTTTTTTTTGTCTTAATTTTGCCTAAAAATTGTAACATATTGATATTTTGAATATTTTTGCAAAAAAAAATACGCAGTCATGAAAAAAGGCAAATCAGGGATACCCCATACTTTCACCATCGTGTTTTTTGTGATTTTGGTAGCAGCATTGCTCACCTGGTTGCTTCCGGGTGGAGAGTTTGTTCGGACTTCGGTGGAGGTTCCGGGAAGCGGCACCCGTGAGGTGGTAGTTCCGGGTTCCTATCATTCGGTCGGTCATCAGTGGCAGACATGGCAGGTTTTTTCTTCTTTGTATGACGGATTTGTCCGGACGTCCCACATCATCGTATTCATTTTTATGATAGGCGGAAGTTTTTGGATTGTCAATCACACCCGAGCGGTTGAGGTGGGGGTTTCTTCTTTTTTGAGCAGTGTCAGCCGTTGGCAACAAAAAAAACTGTTTCGTAATTTCCGGGCGGATTCGCTTATAATAATACTGATTATGCTGATGTTCAGTTTGTTTGGAGCGGTATTCGGAATGAGTGAAGAAACTTTGGCTTTCATGGCGGTGTTCGTTCCTTTGGCCGTTTCCATGGGTTATGATTCTTTGGTCGGCATGGGCATGTGCTATTTGGCTGCTCATGTCGGTTTTGCCGGTGGCATGCTGAATCCTTTTACCATCGGGATAGCACAGGGTTTGGCCGAGTTGCCGGCATTTTCGGGATTGGGGTACCGTTTTCTGTGCTGGGGTATCTTTACTGCAGCGGGTATTTTTTTCGTGCTCCGTTATGCTTCCCGCTTACGCAAAAATCCCCGTCTGTCACCCATGTATGAAGCGGATGCATACTGGCGGGAACGTCTGTCCGGGAAAGAGGATTCCGAAATGGTGAAGCCGGCGGGACCTTTTGCCTGGGCTGTGTTCGCTGCCGTGTTCCTGACGGGCATTCTGCTTTCTTTTGCATTTCCCATGACGGAAATCAGTCTGAGTCAAAGTGTGTGCCGTCTTCCATTGGTGCCCGTATGCACGGGATTGTTTCTGTTATCGGCCGTTCCGGCACTGAAAAAAAATGTTCAGCTGTTTATTATGGATTTGCTGCTGACAACCATATTGGCCCTCGTCGTGGGTGTATTGGGCTATGGCTGGTACATCCGCGAAATAGCGGCTTTGTTTCTGGCGCTCGGCATATTATCCGGAATTGCCTATCGTTGTTCTTTGGATGCCATCATGCGTCTGTTCCTGGAAGGGTGCAAGGATATGTTGACCGCAGCGCTGGTAGTGGGTCTGGCCGGAGGTATCATTGTAATATTGCAGGACGGCAAAGTAATAGATACTATGCTGTATGCCATGTCTGAGGCTGTGAGCGGAGCCGGACGCGTGGTCTCCGTCGGAGGAATGTATCTGTTTCAAAACGGCTTGAATCTGGCTATTCCCTCCGGATCGGCCAAGGCAGCATTGACCATCCCTATCATGGCTCCGTTTTCCGATTTGTTGGACATATCCCGGCAAACGATGGTCCTTGCTTTTCAGTTCGGCGACGGTATTACCAATATGGTAACTCCTGCTTCCGGTGTGCTGGTCGGATGTCTCGGCGTGGCCAAAGTGCCGTACTCCGTATGGATGAAATGGATTGGCAGATGGATTATCCTGCTGTTCGTCATCGGTTTTCTGTTGCTGTTGCCCACTTTGTATTTTCCAATCAGCGGATTCTGAGCCAGCCGCTCTAAGTTTCCTCGTCGGCGGATGCGGTGGCTGGAATGTCCGGATAGGGAAAACGTAAATTTTTATGTCTCCGCATGGAATTTGTATTGGAATTTTATGGAAATTTGCATTTTATTATTATAATGGAATGAAAGGTACGAGCAGATGGATCCGGTACGTGAAGGTGTGTGCAAGCATGCTGTTTGTTTGGAGCGTTCTCTGTATGGGCGGATGCCGGAAGGATACCCGTTTCGAAGGAGAGGCGGAATTGCATTTTTCTTCGGCCAGCGTTACGTTTGATACCGTATTCACGTCGCTTTCTACCGTGACAGAGCGTTTGATTGTAACCAATCCCTATCCCGGAGATGTGTATACGGACGTGTTTTTGCAGGGCGGGGCGAATTCCTGTTTCTCCGTCAATGTGGATGGTGTTCCCTGCACTTCTTTGAAAAATGTGTGCATTCCCGCGAAGGACAGTATTTTTATCTTCATCAAGGCCAATGTCATGCCCAACGGCCAGGATACTCCCCTGCTGGTAGTGGATACCCTGCGTTTTATGACCAATGGCGGCCGTCAGGATGTGCCTTTGTTTGTGTACGGTCAGGATGCACATTTCATCGTGGCCGATAGCCGGGTGGGCTCCATTCCGTACAAAATCGTGGCAGCCGAAGGAGAACACCGTGTGTGGAAAAACGACAAACCGTATGTCATATACGGGTTTGCCGTGGTGGATTCGGTCGGCAAACTGGAAATCGAAGCGGGAACCCGCATCTATATTCATAAGAACGGCGGACTGTGGGTTTATAAAGGCGGCTGTCTGAAAGTGCGGGGCACGGAAGATGAACCGGTTGTATTCCAAGGTGACAGAACGGAGGATTTCTATCAGAAGGACTATGAACAGTGGAGCCGCATCTGGATTAATGAGGGAACAGAGGATAACGAAATTGATCATGCCGTGATAAAAAACGCATATATCGGGATACAGGCGGAGATTCTGGACGGCAGTATGGGCAACCGGCTGCTGCTTTCCAATACCTGGATTCAAAAATCGGCCGGAATCGGGTTCCTGGGGCGCGGCTATACCGTGGAAGCCCGGAACAATGTTTTTTCCGATTGCGGACAATATGCACTGGCTCTGGTGCAGGGCGGAAACTACACTTTCGAGCACAATACAGTGTGCAATTTTTACCGCCTGGCAGCGCGCAAGACACCTTCCGTCTTTTTCAGCAATTATTATGATGTGGGGAATGTGCGATATGTAGCGGATTTCAAGGCAAATTTCGTCAATAATGTCATTTGGGGAAGTCAGAAGCGGGAATTCTCCTGCAGCAAGGAGGAGTCGGCCCGTTTTGAGGCTTCCATGCGCTATGGTCTGCTACGTTGCGACACGGTGTATCCCGATGTATTTGAGGCTGGTCTGTTGCGGAATAAGGACCCGATGTTGGAAAACTATTCCAAGGATATTTTTGAGCCCAAAGAAGGTTCTCCCTGTCTGGGAGCCGGATTTTATTTGCAGACCTGTCCTTATGACAAAAAAGGGATTGCCCGGAGCAACCCGCCCACTTTGGGAGCTTATGAACAAGTATACAAAAACGAAGAATAAATCCATAAATCACCTATGATGAAACATCTATCCATTTTTCGACTGCTGTTGCCGTTGCTCTTTGTTCTGCCGATGATGCAGTCAACGGCCCAGGATGTCAAGTCGTCCACCAACAAAAAAGCTATCAAACAGTATCAGAAAGGCTACGAGTACATCCGCAACCGCCAGTTTGCCGATGCCATACATTATGCAAAAATGGCCATACAGGAGGATCCTTCTTTCACCGAGGCCTACATCATGGTGGCTGAGGGTTATTCGATTATCGGAGAGTCGGATCTGGCCGTGTTATACTATACCAAAGCCATCTATGTTGACCCGGATTTTTCTCCCAAGTTCTACTATTTTACAGCCCGGGAATATATGCGTTGCAACAAGTACAACGAAGCGCTGGATTTTTTTGCCCAGTATTTCGAGCATGCGGGTATCGACAAATCCAAGGCTTCAGCCGATGAGCGCAGCTATTATGACCAGTGCGTGTACAGAGCCAAACTGATGACGGATTCCAACCACATCCGGCTGGTCAATATGGGGCCGAATATCAATTCGCCCTTGGATGAGTATCAGCCGTCGTTCACAGCGGATGAATCTGAACTTATCTTCACCGTTCTGCGTCCGGCGGATGCTCTGACCGAGTGCAAGGGCTGTTCTACGGAGGAGGATTTGTACATCAGTCGTTTGCAGAACGGGGAATGGCAGCCGAGAAGGCCTTTGGGTGCTCCGGTAAATTCCCATTTCAACGAAGGGGCGCAATGTATTTCCCCCGATGGAAAATATGTGCTTTTTACTGCCTGTAACCGTGATGACGGATACGGAAGCTGTGATTTATACTGGTCGAAAAAAGTAGGAGATCAATGGACTGTTCCCCAAAATATGGGGAAACCTGTCAATACCCAGTATTGGGAATCCCAACCGACTTTCGGTGCGGACGGGAAAACCATCTATTATACTTCCAATCGTCCCGGGGGAAAAGGTAAATGCGATATTTGGATGACCACCATGAAGGAGGACGGTGTCTTTACGGATCCTGTCAATGTCGGGGAACCTATCAATACCAACGGGGACGAGACGGCTCCGTATCTGCACCCCAACGGAATGGTGCTCTATTTCGTTTCCAACGGACATCCGGGTATGGGAGGTCAGGACTTGTTCTATAGCCTCCAGAGCAGTAACGGGAAATGGAATCAGCCTATCAATATGGGGTATCCCATCAATACTGAGGCAGATGAATCCAATATCGTGGTCAATGCCAAGGGTACCCGCGGCTTTGTTTCTTCCAGCAAGGATGGGGGAAAGGGGCGCATGGATATCTACTGGTTTGAGATGCCGGAGAAATTGAGACCCCAGCCGATAACCTATCTGAAGGGACGTATTTTCAATGCCAAGGATTCTTCCGCCCTTTGCGCCAAATTCAAAGTGATTGACTTGGAAACCGGGAAGGAAAGGGTAATGTCTACTTCCGATCCGGAAACGGGAGAATTTCTGGTATGTATTCCTACGAACGGAAGCTATGCACTGCATGCCCACCATCCGGATTTTCTGTTTTATTCCGCCAATTTTGAATTGGATTCCTCCTATAGCCTGAAACCCTATATAAAGGATATCTACATGAGTCCTATAGCTTTGGGACAGAGCATTGTGCTGAACAATGTGTTCTTCGACACGGACAAGGATAATTTGAAACCGGAGTCGGAAGTCGAATTGAACAATCTGGTGGAACTGATGCGCAACAATCCGAAAATGCGCGTTGAAATATCCGGACATACGGACAATCAGGGAAGCCGGGAACACAATACCACACTGTCCCGCAACCGGGCAAAAGCTGTGTATGATTATCTGGTATCCAAAGGAATCAAGGCCGACCGCATGCGTTATAAAGGATACGGATTCGATCAGCCCGTGGCAGATAACGCCACGCCGGAAGGCAGGGCGTTGAATCGTCGGACGGAATTCAAGATTGTCGGTTATTAGTGGATGCTCTTTCGGCAACATCGGAAGAACGGATTCGTCGCAAAGCGTCGGAACTCGGTTTTTCGGCCTGCGGATTCGCGGATTGTGCAGATTTTTCTTCAGAAGTGTCCTACTTCGAGCAATGGCTGCAGGAAGGGAATCAGTCGGAAATGGAATATCTCTCCCGCAACAGGGAGTTGCGTTATCATCCGTCCCTGCTGTCGGAAGGCTGTCATTCAGTGGTGGTACTGCTGTTGAATTACCACCGAAAGGATTATGCCTCTTTGAAGAGTTCTTCCTATTGTGTTTCCGAATATGCATTGGGAAGAGATTATCACCTGGTGATGCGAGAACGGCTTCATCTTCTGTCCGCATACATGCAGACTTTGGGCAAGGATGTCCGTTGCCGTTGCTGCGTAGACACGGCTCCTGTACTGGAAAAAGCCATGGCAGCCCGGGCCGGTTTGGGCTGGATCGGGAAAAATACGCTCCTTCAAACAGATTCCGGCAGTCGCTTCTTCATAGGCGAGGTCTTCACGAGCCTTCCGCTTCAGGCCGGACATCCCATCGAAAATGCTTGCGGAAGTTGCAGGGCCTGCGTAGATGCCTGTCCCACACATGCTCTGTCGGAGCCTTACCGCTTGGACGCCCGTCGCTGTCTGTCCTGTCAGACGATTGAGCGTCGTTCGCTGCCGTTGCCGCCTTTTCTCCGGAAGGCTATGTCCAAAACGATCTACGGTTGCGATGTGTGCCAAAGGGTTTGTCCTTATAATGCGCATTCAAAAGAAACAGAAATAAGTGATTTTTTGAGAGTTCCAAATTGGTTTTCGTGGACGGATTCCGATTGGGAGCAGATGGATGCTTCCGATTTCAAAGCCGCATTTGGAGATTCGGCTATGCAGCGTGCGGGTTGGGAACTTTTGCGCGAAAATATTCAAGCTGCATCGGAAAACCACTGATATTAAATCTTTGTGCTTTTATTGTCGGGGAAGGAATTCCTATTGTTTTTTTTTGTATCTTTGCGCTCCATGTCCTTTGGACAAAGGAAAAACATAACTGATTGAAATATTGAACTGAATAGATATGGCAGATTTTTTGAAGAAACTGTTCGGTACAAAATCGGACAGGGATATGAAAGAATTGAATCCGATTGTGGACGGAATTCAGAAAGTGTACGAGCAGATTGCCCTGCTTTCCAATGATGAATTGCGGGCGAAAACTGCATCCTTCAAACAGCAGATAGCCGATGCCACACAGGAGGAAAGATCCCAGATCAGGCAGATGCGGGAACGTTTGGATAACGAATACGACATGCCTGTGGAAGAAAAGCGTCGTCTGTACGAATCCATAGAGAAATCAGAAGATTCCATTTATCAGGTTTCGGAGGATGTATTGAACGAAATTCTTCCGGAAGCTTTTTCCGTGATGAAGGAGACGGCTCGCCGTTTCAAGGAAAATGCGGAAGTCCGGGTGACGGCCACCGATTTTGACAGGGATTTGGCTGCCCGTTACGACAATGTAACCATAGAAGGCGAACAGGCTGTATACCAGAATCATTGGATGGCCGGTGGAAACGAGATCACATGGGATATGTGCCACTACGATGTGCAGTTGATCGGCGGCACCGTCCTGCATCAGGGAAAAATCGCCGAAATGGCCACGGGTGAAGGAAAAACTCTCGTGGCCACGCTTCCTGTCTATCTGAATGCTCTGACGGGTGAGGGAGTGCATGTGGTTACCGTGAACGATTATCTGGCCCGACGTGACTCCGAATGGATGGGCATGCTCTATATGTTCCACGGTTTGTCGGTAGACTGCATTGACAAACACGAACCGAACTCCGAAGAACGCCGTCAGGCCTACCTGGCTGACATCACTTTCGGAACCAACAACGAGTTTGGTTTCGACTACCTGCGCGACAATATGGCGCGCAATGTGGGTGAACTGGTACAGCGTCGGCACAACTACGCCATCGTGGACGAAGTGGATTCTGTGCTGATTGATGACGCCCGTACGCCTTTGATTATTTCAGGCCCCACACCCAAAGGGGAAGATCAGGATTTCGACAAATACAAACCCATTGTCGAAAAACTGTATAATGCCCAGCGTCAGCTCGTGAATATGCTGTTGTCCGATATTCGCCGTCTGTTGGCAGACAAGAGCAATCCGAAAAACGAGGAAGAGGCCGGAAAACTTCTGCTTCGCGCCCACAGGGGGCTTCCCAAAAACAAGGCGCTGATCAAGTTGTTGAGCGAGCCAGGTATGAAGCAACTGCTGCTGAATACGGAAAGTTTCTATATGGCGGAGCAGAACAAGAACATGTACATCATTGATGACGAGCTCTATTTTGTGATTGAAGAAAAGCAGAATTCGGTGGATATCAAGGATAAAGGTATCGATTTGGTAGCCAGTGACACCCAGGATCCCAAATTCTTCATCATTCCCGACATCGGCAGTGAAATTGCCGATATGGAGCAGCAACATTTGAGTGCCGATGAGATGCTGGAACGCAAGAGCAAATTGTACAGCGAATTTTCTGCGGCATCCGACCGTATCCATACCATTCAGCAACTGCTGAAGGCCTACACCATGTTCGAACGGGATGTGGAATACATCATCACGGCCGACAATAAGGTCAAAATCGTGGACGAGCAGACCGGTCGTGTGATGGAAGGACGCCGTTACAGCGACGGACTGCATCAGGCCATTGAAGCCAAGGAAAACGTAAAAGTCGAAGCCGCCACCCAGACCTATGCGACCATCACCCTGCAGAACTATTTCCGTATGTATCGCAAATTGGCGGGTATGACGGGTACGGCTGAAACCGAGGCCGGCGAACTGTGGAATATCTACAAGTTGGATGTGGTGACTATTCCGACGAACAAACCTGTCATCAGGGAAGATAGGGACGATTTGATATACCGAACCAAACGTGAAAAATATGCGGCCGTCGTAGACGAAATCATCGCCTTGCACGAGCAGGGCCGGCCGGTACTGGTAGGTACAACTTCTGTAGAGACGTCCGAACTGTTGTCCGCCATTCTGAATCGTCGGAAAATCAAGCACAATGTTCTGAATGCCAAATTGCATAAAAAGGAGGCCGACATTGTGGCAGAAGCCGGTCGTCTGGGTACGGTAACCATTGCCACCAATATGGCCGGTCGTGGAACCGATATCAAGATTTCTCCGGAGGTGAAGGAATTGGGAGGTTTGGCCATCATAGGTACGGAACGTCACGACTCCCGCCGTGTGGACCGTCAGCTCCGTGGCCGTTCTGGCCGACAGGGCGATCCGGGCTCTTCCCAGTTCTATGTGTCACTGGAAGACGACCTGATGCGCTTATTCGGTTCCGAACGTATTGCCAAAGTGATGGACCGTCTCGGATTTCAGGAAGGTGAAGTAATTCAGCACAGCATGATTTCCAAATCCATAGAGAAGGCCCAGAAGAAAGTGGAAGAGAACAATTTCGGTATCCGTAAGCGCCTGTTGGAATACGACGATGTGATGAGCAAGCAGCGTGAAAGCATTTATCGCAAGCGTCGGAATGCTCTGTACGGAGATAAATTGGCTGTGGATATTGCTGAAATGTTCCAGAGTATGAGTGATTTTATCACGACTTCGTATCAGGAAACCAAAGATTATGTAAGCTTTGAGAGAGCCTGTGTGTCCATCATGGGTTGTGAAGCTCCGGTGAGCGAGCAGGAATTTCTCCAGATGAAATCGGCTCCCATTATTGAATCCCTGAATCAGCAGGCCTATGCCAATTACAAGGAACGCATACTGAAACTGTCAGAAAATGTGATTCCCATTATTCAAATGGTATACGACAGGGAAGGTTCCCGGTATGAAAATATCGCCATTCCGGTGACAGACGGGAAGAAGACCCTGACCATTATCGCACCCATGAAACGCTGTTTGGAAAACGGTGCCCGCGAAGTGGCCCTGTCCATTGAAAAATGCCTGGTGTTGGCCGTGATTGACGATGCTTGGAAGGAGCATCTTCGCGCCATGGACGATTTGAAGCAGTCTGTGCAGAATGCTTCTTATGAGCAGAAGGATCCCTTGCTGGTATACAAATTCGAATCCTATGACCTGTATTCCAATATGCTGACGGACATTTACCGCGATGTGGTCACTTTCCTTTGCAAGGGTCAGGTGCCTGTTCGCGAGCCACAGAATATGCGCTCTTCCAATGTTCCTAAACAGGATGTCCGACTGAAAGAAGGTCGGGAAGAGGTGAATTCCAACACCAATGCTCCCCAGCAGAGGGAAGTCACTCAGCCAATCAAGGTGGAAAAAAGAGTGGGAAGAAATGATCCCTGCCCTTGCGGCAGTGGAAAAAAATACAAGAACTGTCACGGGAGGGTCAGTTAAGGCAGCATGAAACGCGTTGTCCTTTCCGTCACTAACGATTTGTACACCGATCCGAGGGTAGACAAAGTATCCCATAGCCTGGAAAAAATGGGCTGTCGGGTTCTTCTGTTGGGGAGGCGTTATGCCGATTCTCCTGCTCTGCAGGCTCGTACGTATCAGACGGACCGTATGCGTATGTTCTTTCGTAAGGGACCTCTGTTTTATGCAGAATTCAATATCCGTTTGTTTTTCCGTTTGCTGTTTACTCCCTGCGATATTCTGGTTGCCAATGATTTAGATACTTTATTGCCCAATGTGCTGGTGAGCCGTCTCCGTCGCAAGCCCTTGGTGTATGACAGTCATGAATATTTTTGTCAGGTTCTGGAGGTGGTATCCCGCCCCAGAGTTCAGGCGGTATGGCATCGCATTGAGCGGTATTGTTTCCCGAAACTGGAACGGGTAATCACGGTATCGGATTCCATTGCCGAAGCGTATGCAAAGGAATACGGAAAAAAGGTTGAGGTGGTCCGGAATGTTCCCGTGCGCAGCACGAATGTGTCTCCGTGCTGCCGTAAGGATTTGGGACTGCCCGAAGATAAGAAAATCATCATATTGCAGGGCAATGCCATTCATAAAGACAGAGGCGGCGAAGTCCTGGTGGAAGCCATGCCCTGTCTGCCGGATGAAGTCCTGCTGTTGGTCGTGGGTTCCGGAGATGCCCTGCCGTGGATGCGGCAAAGGGTGGAGGAACTGCATATACAGGATAGGGTCCGTTTTGTCGGAAGAGTTGCTCCGGAGCGTTTGTCGGATTACACCCGCTGTGCGGATGTGGGCGTATCATTTGACCGGAATGTATGTTTGAATCATTATTTCAGTTTGCCGAACAAACTGTTCGAGTACATTCAGGCCGGCCTTCCTTTGTTGGTGTCCGATTTGCCAGAGAGGCGCCGTATCGTGGAAACCTACGGTGTCGGAATGGTCTTGGACGATTTGCGGCCTCAGGCAGTAGCTGCTTCCGTTCGGAAACTGCTGTTGGATGACGTTTTTTATGCTTTGTGCAAAAAGCATTGTCTGGAAGCTGCGCAGGTGTTGCATTGGGAAAATGAAGAGAAAATTTTAAAAAAGATATACATTCCTTTGATTAATACAGAAAAAAATATTTAAATCAATCCATGAGATATACAGTTGTCACTGGGGCAGCCGGTTTTATAGGAAGCTGCATGATTCAAAAATTGCATGAGGACGGTGTGGAAAACATCGTGGCAGTAGACGATTTTTCAAAAACGGAAAAACTCCGGAACACGGAAGATAAATCCTATATTCATAAGGTCAGTCGAACAGAATTTTTTTCGTGGTTGGAAATGAATTCCAATCAGGTGGATTTCGTTATACACCTGGGCGCGCGGACTGACACGACGGAAACCCGCTGGGAGATTTTCCAGGAATTGAATCTGAACTATACCAAAGAGGTATGGTCAGCCTGTACCTATTACCGGATTCCTATGATTTATGCTTCATCGGCAGCCACATACGGAGCCGGAGAACACGGATATGGGGATAGTCATTCCGTAGTGGAAAAGCTGGAGCCCCTCAACCTCTATGGCATTTCCAAAAATGAATTTGACAAATGGGCACTCGCCAAAGATGACGAAGAAGAAACACCTCCTTTTTGGGCCGGTTTGAAGTTTTTCAATGTGTATGGGCCGAACGAATACCACAAGGGACGTATGGCTTCCGTTATATTGCATTCTTTCCATCAGATCAATGAGAGTGGCAAGGTAAAGCTGTTCCGTTCGCATCGTTCTGATTATAAAGATGGTGAACAGCTACGTGATTTCGTGTATGTCAAGGACCTGGTAAAGGTGATTCGTTTTCTGATGCTCAATCGGCCGCACAATGGTTTGTACAATCTGGGTACAGGTCATGCCCGCTCGTTTTATGATTTGGCTGTGGCCACCTTCAATGCCATGGGAAAGGAAGTGCACATCGAATTTGTCGATACGCCTTTGGACATCCGTGACAAGTACCAGTATTTTACGGAAGCGGATATGGATAAACTTCGCAAAGCCGGGTACGAAGAGGATTTTTATACTTTGGAAGAAGGTGTGTCCGACTATGTGCGCAACTATCTGATTCCCGATAAGTGCTGGTAATACGGCAAACTCAAAGTATTCCGAAAGAAGGTTACGTCGTTTGTTTCCGGTAGTGTTTCGGTGAACATCCCACGTGTTCCTTGAAGTATTTCCCAAAGAAAGACTGACTGCAGAAATTCAATTCGTCGCTGATTTCCTGTATGGTTTTTCCTGTGTTTTTCAACAGGTTTTTTGACTCGTTGATTACTACTTCATTTATCCAGTCGGAAGCATGGTATCCGCTGACTTCATGTACAATGGTTGAGAGATATTTAGGCGTGATATGGAGTCTTTCCGCATAGTATCGGACGCTTCTCTCCTGCTTGTAGTGGGAGGAAAGTTCCTGAAGAAAGGATTCTACATATTCATCTTTTCGGTTTTTTTCCCGTTTGGGCTGCTTTTCGATAAGACGGCTGGCAATGTCACACAATTCGTAGGTCAACCCCAGGAGCATGTGCCGTATCACATCGTTATTGAAGGCACCCTTGGGAAGTATTCTCCTTTTTTCAAAAAAATCCTGGTATTCACGGATGATGCTGATTTCTTCCGGAGAAAGATGATTGCATGGGTTTTTGCGCAGAAATAGGAAAAAATTTAGGAATCCTTGAATCTGTATTAGTTGCATGGATATTTCAGGTGTGAGAATAATGCAACTGCAGTGGAAACCGTTGTTTTTTACCATGGAAATCCATTGGTCCGGTAGCAGAACCATCAAATCGTCCTTGCGGATATCATAATCCTTCAGATTGATGCGTAATGTGCAGGAACCGCTGGTGCAGCATCCGATGATGGTGACTTTGTTGACAGCCGTTTCTTCAAAATCGTGAATACCTCCGAAATCACTGACAATGACCAGATGGTCGTCAACGATTTCCGTTTCGATTTTGTCTCGGTGCGAGCGAAGTTCCTGTTGAACCGTCTGTATGTCCCAAAGTAGCGGCGTTTTCGATGTATTCATTTTTTTATCGTATTTCTCTTCCGTTGGCCTGCAGGTATTGCTGATAGGCTGTCCGCAGGCTTGCTTTTGCTTCAGTGACGGCAGCACAGGCATTCTGCCATACGCTCTGTGCTTCCAGATATTCGGATAGACTGATCATGCCGGCTTCGTAATAATGCTTGCTTTCTTGCATGTTTTCAGCAGCTTGAGAACGGGACTCCTCCCGTATGGCGAGTTCATCGCAAAGTTTTTCCACTTCGTCGGCTGTCTGTCGCATTTGCAGAGACATCATTTCGCTCATTTCCAGCTTTTTGTTTTCTGCCATCTGAAGCTCAATCTTTTGTTTCCGGTACTGATGGGAGTTTCCCCACCAGGCACTCAGCGGTATTTTGGCTGTCGCGAAAAGGAAGGCGTTCCCCATGTCGGCTCCCAAGAGGTTGTAATAAAGCGCGGCTGCGCCGATTCCTATTTCGGGAAGGCTTTCTCCCAGTACCATTTTAGCTTTCAGTTCTTCGGCTTTTACATTCAGATCCAGCAATTTATATTCGTTGCGCAGTCTCAGGGATTCATCCAGGTCAAAATCTGTTTTCAGCATTTCCGGATGTATATCCAGAGAATCTGTGAGGACAATGCTGTCCTGATATGGTATACCGATACTTTGACAGAGTGCCATGGTCGCCAGGCGAATCCCGTTTTCCAAGGTATTTCCGGCGCTTCGGATTTCGTTGCGTTTCAGTTGTACTTTGAGTTTGTCCGTCTTTGTGGCTACGCCGGCTTCGTATGCGGCATCCACATCGCGTGACAGAGTGTCGAGCAGGGTGGACAGGCTGCGGATAATCTGTCGCTTTTCTGTCAGCGAAACGATCAGCCAATAATTCTGTTCCACTTTGATCAGGGCATTCTGTCCGGACATATTCTGCTGGCATTCGGCTGCCTCTACACCGATTTGGGCCAGGCGGTTGCCGTTGATGATGCGTCCGCCAGCAAAAATTGGCTGAATGGCGGTAAGCATGGCAGTCGCACCTTGATCAAGAGCTTTGATGTCGACCTCGTAGGAAAAGTCTTTTGCATAGGCAGCGAAGTCGCGCAGGTCAACATTCAGCATTTTCAGAACTGCGCCCAATTGCGAATTTTCCAAATCTGCCACCAGACTGTTCAAATCGTTGTCTTTATATTTGATTTTCAAATCAATATCTGCGTTATCCCTTTCGGAATTCGCATCCAGTAACGGACTGGCTGTCTGGAAGGCCAAAGCGGAGGCACTTATAGTGGGGAAGTAGCGGGTAAAGGCGTATTTTTTTGTTTCTTTGGCCGATTCTATGGCTAATTGGCTGTTTTTTACATCATAGTGATTGCGCAATGCCAGGCTGCGGCAACTGTCCAAAGAGAGGCGGAGAGGTTGCTGCGCATAGGAGGCAGAAGGCACACACAGGCAGCATCCGACGAGAAGTGCTCCCAAAGCACGGTTCGTTTTGCGGCGATTGATTTTTTCATTTTTCTCGAAAATTTTCCAATAAGCGATGGGCAGCACGGTCACAATCAGAATGAAGGAGAACAGCATTCCGAAGCAGATGATGATACCCATGGGCATCCATAAAGTGCTGCGGCTGATGATCATGGGAATGACTCCGGCTGCAGCGCAGGCACATGTGAGGAAAATAGGCCGCATTCTCCGTTTCCCGGCTTCGAGTGCGGCTTCCTTTACCGACATGCCTTCCCGTATGCGTTCTTCTGCATATTGGAACATAATGATGGCGTTGCGGACTACAATGCCGACCAGGCTCACTATTCCCAGTATGGAGGTAATGCCGAAGTCTGTGTGGAAAATTTTCAGTCCGATGACGGCTCCCAACAGGCAGAGCAGGGTAGAAGCCAGTGAAAGAAGTGCCAGACTGATTTTTTTCAATGCGTATACCAGACAGAAGAAAATGATCAGAATCATCAGAATGAAACCGGAAATCAGTTCAGGGCGCAGTTCGTTGTTGGTTTCTTCCAGACCTCCGTAAGAAAATTCCATTCCTTCTGGCAGAATGTTGGAGAATTCTTTCCGCATATAGTGTTTGATCCGTTTCATTACGACGGGCTGGCTTTGTCCATAGCGCAGGTCGGCACTGACGGTGATGCAGTGTACGCCGTTCCGGCGGACAATCTGTACGGGTTCCCATACCGGAGTAACGCTCGCAACCTGGCTGAGAGGCACCCATACACCCGGCAGCAGGGTGGGTACGAGTTCTTCCTTTAGGGATGCAATGTTTTGGTTACTGTCGCGTCCGGTTTTCAGTGTGACAGGAATGGCGTAGTCGTCTTCCCAAAGGGTAGTCAGAGGTGTCCCTCCGTATTGGGAGGCCAGGCTCAGACCCAATGTGGTTTGGGTGATACCCAGGCGGGAAGCCTCAATCGGATCCATCCGAACGTTGGCATAGGTTTGAAAACCTTCAAAATCCGTGTGTATCCAGGATAGCCGGTCATCCATGGTGTGAAGGAAACGGGTCAGGGTGTCGGCATAATCCTTCAAAGTGGCGATATCGTCCCCTTTCAAGCGGATTTCAATGGCATTTTTGGCTGATTGATAGTCCAGGTGTTTGAAGCGCAGCAATGCATTGGGGAAATGATGTTCCAAGGAGTCCGAGTATTTGGACAAAATCCTTTCGGTGGCTTGTACGGAGCGGGTGTTGACAATAAATTGGGCATAATTTTTACCGGGCAGGCTAGGGGCATATGTAATCATGAAACGGGGAGATCCGCTGCCGTAAAAGGCGGTGATGGCTTCCACGTCCTTGTCTTTTTTCAATATGGATTCCAGACTGTCGCAGACCGAGATGGTCTGTTGTAGGGAACTGCCTTGCGGCAGACGTATTTCCAGAGCGAAACTGTCCCGTTCTGCCTGCGGCATCATCTGAATATTGGTATGGAAGAGAAACATCCAAACAGCAAGAAAGATGGTTCCAATGCCTAAACACAGCGTCAGGAAAGGGTGTCTGAAGCATTTCTCGAGTATCCATTCGTATCCTCCCTGCAGCAGTTTGAAAAATTGGTTTTGGGCGCGGACGGCTCTGGAAATTTTTTCTTCCTCCACAGGCATGGGACGGATGAATCTGGCGGCCCAGTACGGAATCAGCAGTACGGCTACCAAAAGTGAAATCAGCAGAGCAAAGGTAAAAGGCCAGGGAAAATGCTGGACAAATTCGCCTATGGGTCCTGTCATGGTGACCATGAAGGGGAAAAAGGCCAGTGCCATGGCCAGAGTGGCCACGAGTAGCGGCTCGAAGTAGGTGTCGGCACTCTGTATGGCGGCTTCCTTGGGAGACATGCCATGCTCCGTATTGTGGATGAATCCGTCTATGATCACAATGGCATTGTCTACAATCATTCCCAATACCACAATCAGAGAGGCCAGAGTGACCGTATTGATTTCCATTTTGAAGGCATACATCAATGCCCAGGTGATAGTGATAGTGACGGGAATGCTGGATGCCGTGACCATAGCGGATCGGAAGGGAAACAGCATCAGCATGACGAAAATGACAACGAGGACGGCAACCAGTAAATCGCGCAGGAAGGAATACACCGACGAACTCACTACTTTGGGAAGGTCGGTAATGCGGTAAAGCCGAACATCGTCCGGAAGAGTGCTCTGGAATGCGGCCAGCCGTTTTTCAATCTGTTTCCCGAATGTGACAATGTTGTTGCCGGACTGCATTTCTACGGAAAGGACCAGCGCGTTTTCTCCGTCTTTGCGTATGAAGGACGAAGGATCTTCATATTGCCGGACGATTTGAGCCACGTCCTTCAGCCGGATGATACGTCCCATGGGATCTGAGTATACAATCTGTTCTCCGATTTCTTTCTCATTGCTCAGAGGACTTTCGATGTGTATGGGAATAATGTTGTTTTCGCTTTTCAGCGTACCTCCGGTAGGAATGAGCCCCTGTGTGAAAAGTTCTGCCATCAGCGTTTTGTTGCTGATACCGTAGGAGGCCAGTTTTTCCTGATCAATAATGACATTGATTTCTTCTTTCTGTTCACCATATACTTTGATGTTTCCCACCGCCTTGACCGTGCGCAGTTGGTCGCACAATCCATCCATATAGCGGTGCAACTCTTTGTAGGTCTTGTCTTTGGATTGAATGGTAATCAGCAGGGAGGAGGTGTTTCCGAAATCGTCATTTACGACAACGGCCAATACGCCCGAAGGCAGTTTGGATTTGAAGTCTTTGAGCCCGTGCCGTATTTTGGACCATACTTCGGTTTTGTCGTTCACGCTTTTTTCCAGAGAAACGAAAATATAGACAATACCATTCTGTGAATAGGAATATGTTTTCTCCTTGCAGACTTCGGGATAGGTAAAGAGAAAGTTTTCCAAGGGTTTGGTTACCTGGAATTCCATTTCTTCCGGAGTGGCTCCCGGGTATGCAGCTCCTACGATTCCTTCTCTCAGGGTGAATTCCGGGAATTCCTGTTTGTTCATACCAATCAGTCCGTAAATGCCGTATGCGACCATCAGCCCGACAACAAGGTACACTATGTTCCGTGAACGCATCACGGATTCCACTATGCCTGATTTTTTCTGTTTCATACAGATGCCTCCTACTGGATTTTGATTTGGGTATCCTCACATACTTTCGGTGCACCTTCCGTGATTACCAGGTCGCCATCCTGCAATCCTTCGATGATGCGTACTCCGTTTTCAGTGAATCCTTCCGTGCGAATGTAAGCTTTGTGTGCTTTCCCGTTCTGGCAAATCCATACGAACTCGCGTCCGTCATTGCTTATCTGAACAGCCTGCATGGGAATGTCGTATCCGGCAGTAGTGTCGGAAGCAGAGTAAATACTTACGCGACATACCATGCCGGGAAGCAGTTTCTGGTCAGGTTCCAGAATGCGTAGGCTGACGGGGTAGGCGTGGGAGAGAGGGTCTGCCACGACACCGATTTCTGTTATTTCAGCATCAAATGATGCCTGCAGTGCATTTACCTGTACTTTGGCTTTCTGGCCGATGCGAAGCGAGGCTATCTCGTTTTCGGGGATATGGGTCTGTACGGAAATCCGCCCCATGTCCAGCAATTGCATGACCGATTGGAATGGCATGACGTTCATTCCGGCTTCCACATTCATGTTTCCGATAGTGCCGCTCTGTGGAGCATACATTTTGCAGTTTTCAAGGCTTTTTTTGCAGATGTCCGCCATGGAGCGGGCCTGATTCAGCTGGGTCTGTATTTCCACCCATTTGACTTCGGGGAGACTCCCTTTCTTATAAATGCTTTCAGCGCGACGATATCCGTCTTCAGCTTGATCCAATGTAACTTTTGCTGCGTTGTAGGCATTCAGAGCAGTCCTGTTGTCCAATTCGGCCAGCAATTGACCCTTCTGTACTTTCTGGCCTTCCCTGACATGAATACAGCGGATACAACCTCCGCTTTCAAAACTGAGAACAATGGATTTATCGGCCGAAATGGTGCCGACGTAACTGCTGTTGCTTCCCATGGTATCGGTGACGACTTCCGTTACCCGGACGGGAATGACAACATCCTGTGATGATTTTCTGATTTCTTTGCAGCTTCCCAACAATAAAGTTGATACTGCCAGTCCGAATAAAAACTTTTTCATATACAAAAAATGCTAATATGGAAGTGGCAAAGCAACAAATTGTGTTCCAAAAAAAGATGAATTCTCCTATTTTGGAATTATGAATGTTAAAAAACGACAAATAGACTACTTTTTTTGGTCTATTTGGAAAAACATCAAAGAGAAAAGGAAATTTCCTATGGCAGAAAAGATTGACCGTAGCCGGTGAAAATGGTATCGGTGTTGCCGTATTGGCGGATATAATTTCCGTTGAGCCATGTGGCGAAACATGTGATGGAAGTGGCACCCAAGCATCTGTACGCGTGAATGTCGCGAGTGCACTCTGCGGCTTCAAACCGCATGGGAGTCAATTTGTCGCACTGCCAGTGGGATTGCATGGATTCGTCCAGCCAGTATTCCAGTATATGCAGGCTGTGACAGGGAAATGCGGTGATGTTTTCGCGCAGTTGCTGTTCCAATTCCGTGTCGAGTGGATGGGTGTAATCCCGGAAAATGGGGGCAAATTCCAAAAAAATTCCTTCCTTGGCCTGTACCTTGAGTGGGGCAGATTTTGTCTGGTGATATGCAAGATGTGCCAATGTGGCTTGAGAATCGAATTCCCTGAGCAGTTCCAATAGCCGGTTTTCGTACATCAGAGCTTGTTCTGAAGGATTGTAGCCCTGACAGGCGTCACAATGGCAGAACATATTCTGCTTGTCATCGGTCCAGAAAAAGTAGCGATGGGTAGTGGGTTTCATCCATCGGAGGATGGAGGCAAGCTGCGGCCGTATGGCCTCCATGACGGAATCGTTGGAAAAACACAGATTGTATTTTTGTACGCGTTGTCCGTTGGTGTCTGCGCGGAAATATTCCGGATGGGTGTCAAAAAGTTCGCGGGGCAGCAGGAATTGCAGGGCGTGGACTTCATATTCTACATCAACTTGCAGCTTTTTGCACAGTTTGAGAAAAGATTGTCCGAAGCGGCTTTTGACAAAAGCTTCCAGCGTATCCAGTGGGTCATTGGATGTGGCGGCATGTATGCCAATCAGGTTGATTCCGCTCTGACGGATGCGTTTTTCCCATTCCTGCAGACCGACGGAGGTAATGTCGTTGGGGTATACCACGACCTCTGTATTCGGGTTTGGGCGTCATCCGGCAGGGAAAGAGAACTCCGGGTTTGTGAAAGTCCGGTACCGTATCTTTTGTGGGAATGAGGGAATACCAATGTACGTTTCCGTCTGTTCGGAAATCGTCTTGAAATACCCCCATCCAGAATACCTTATCCAGGGATAGTCCCAAACTTTCCAGTTCGCTTCGGCTGATGCTGCCATGGATGCGGTAACCCCAGGGAGTGGTATAGGCTTCCGTCTGAAGAGTGGAGAAGTTCCAACTGTAGTCCAGCTGTCGGTAAAATCGGGCCCGGTAGCGCCCGAATTGCTGATATACCCAGACAGAAAAAAATCAGGAAAAGACCGGGAAACCTATATTTCCCAAGTCGCATGATCTTTTCCATCTTTGACGGTGATGCCGATTTCCTGCAAGCGGTTCCGGATTTGGTCGGAAGTGGCCCAATCTTTTTCGGATTTGGCTTTTTGACGGATTTCCAGTATCATGTCCATCAGCCCGCCGAGAATTTCTGCCTGATTGGAGTCCTTTTCATCCTTCAGTCCCAGAATCTGGAAAGCAAAAGTATCGAACACCTTTCTATAGGAGTCAATATCCTGTTGGGTCAGAGACATTTTTCCGTCTTTGGCGGCGTTGATGTGTTTGGTCATTTCAAAAAGTTCAGCAATGACCATGGCGGCGTTCAGATCGTCGTTCATGGCTTCCATGCATTTCTTGAAACTGTCGCCTTCCGGAAGAGTGGAAGTGGCAGACGGCTTCAGGGAAAGAAGGTTATGATATCCTTGCATCAGCCGTTCCAACCCTTTTTGAGCGGAAAGCAAGGCCTCATTGGAAAAATCAACCGTGCTGCGGTAGTGGGCCTGCAGTATGAAGAATCGGATGGTCATGGGTGAGTAAGCCTGCTGCAGCAGCTCATGCTTCCCTGTGAAGAATTCATTCAGGGTGATGAAATTACCCAGAGATTTTCCCATTTTCTGTCCGTTGATGGTAATCATGTTGTTGTGCACCCAAAACCGGGCGGAAGGGCATCCGTTGGCTATCTGGCTCTGACAGATTTCCGATTCGTGATGGGGGAACATCAGGTCAATGCCGCCACCATGAATGTCAAAGGTTTTTCCGAGATATTTGGTGCTCATGGCTGTACATTCTATATGCCATCCAGGGAAACCGTCGCTCCAGGGAGATGGCCAGCGCATGATATGCTCCGGAGCCGCTTTTTTCCACAAGGCGAAATCAGCAGGATGCCTTTTTTCCTCCTGTCCGTCCAATGTGCGGGTATTGGCGTAAAGTTCTTCCAGTATGCGGCCGGACAATTTTCCATATCCGAAGTCCTTATCGAATTTGGGAACGTCAAAATATACCGATCCGTCGGAGATATACGCATAACCCTTGTCCAAAATTTCCTGTACGACAGCCATCTGTTCGATGATGTGCCCGGAGGCGCGGGGCTCTATGGAAGGTCTCATCACATTCAGTCTGTCCATGGCATCATGATAGGAATCCATGTAATACTGTGCTACTTCCATGGGTTCCAATTGTTCAATACGGGCTTTTTTGGAAATCTTGTCCTCTCCAGAATCGGCATCGTGTTCCAGATGGCCGACATCGGTGATGTTGCGAACGTAGCGGACCTTGTATCCCAAAAATTTGAGGTATCGGAACAGCAGGTCAAAAACAATGGCTGGCCGTGCATGCCCCAAGTGAGGTTCTCCGTAGACGGTGGGACCGCATACATACATTCCTACGAAGGGAGAGTGCAGCGGTTCAAAGGTTTCTTTTTTGCGGGTCAGGGTGTTGTATAATTTGAGTGGATTTTCCATGAGCAACCTTAATTTTCTTTTACTGTTCCTACAATTCTCAGCGTGATTTTCGGTTGTTCCGGATCATTGACAATAAGATAGATGTCTTTTGCTTGTCCGCCCCGTTTGCCACCGGTGTTGAAGATGGCTTTGATTTTGGTGGATTCACCGGGAGCCAGTGTGTCTTTTTCCAATTTTCCGGTTGTGCAGCCGCAGGATGTTTTGATGAAGTGGAATACCAGATCACTCTTTCCGATGTTGGTCAATGTAAAATCGTGTTTGATTTCCGATCCCTTGGCGCATTCCCCGAAATTGTATTCCTCCTGGTCCACGAGTACATGGGGCGCATTTTTGAGCTGCTCCGGCGTCCAACTGTCAAAGTCATCGAATATTTCGCCTAAAATATAGAAACTTTTGGTTCCTTTGTGGCTGGGAGGTTCGGGATCATTGGTTGAGATGTTGAAGCGTTCGTATACGTTTCCCCATTCGTGTTTGACGGATGCATCGTAGGAAAATACGACGATGCCTTCTTCCTTCGGTTGCAGTTTGGGCGTGACGTACAGGATTTTGATGCAGGCAGGAGCATTTCCCTTCTGCAGCGTCATGACGGAATCCCACACATTGTACACCCGGAAGGTATCGGTTACAACGGAATTCGGGGTCAATCGGTGAAGGGTGGTGCAATTATTGATATATTTCAGATTGCCTTCCTGCATGCTGAATTCCTCTTCCTTGGTGGTAGGAGCAGGGTATACATAGCCTTTCAATCGGAGTTTGTAGACTACGGTATCTTTGTTTTCCAGTACTTTCAACTGAGCCGGAAAATCGAATGAGTAGCGCATGTTTTTGGGGTTCAGTGCGACGTTCAGACGCGCGATATCATGTTTTTTCAGCGTGCTCTTGTTCCAGGAAAAGGAAAGTTGAGCGTATTTCGAGGTGCATTCCAGAATTTTCACATCTTTTTCTCCAAGATTGGTCAGCAGAATATCGTGTCTGACAATGCCTTTTTCTTCCTTGATTTGGTAAAAGTCATAAGTCGATTCGTTGATTTTCAACTGTTTTTCTGAATTTCCCTGTGCAAAAAGATTTCCCCACAAGCCGAAAACTCCCATAATTAATAATAACTTCTTCATTGTATGCTGTTTTTTGTTTTTTGTTCCAATGCAATACAATCTGCAAAGATAATGCAAAAATGCATACACCTTGCTTTTTGAGAATTTTTTTTTCTCTTTTGCCGTATGTTTTGAAAAAATGCGTATCTTTGCAAATGGAACTGAGGATGCCGAAAATCAGACAGAGTAGGCCTTTTACTAAAAAAAAGTGATATGAAAAAAGTTATTTTTTTCTTTTCCATCGTGCTTATGGTTGCCTTTTTTTCTTCTTGTGAAAAGACCTGTACCTGCAAGACATACGTCAATGGAGAGGTGAAAGCTACCGTTGAAGATGTAGAATTGGATAAGGATAATTTCAGCAAATGTTCCGATATGGACTCCTACGTTGAGTTGGATAGTGAAAAAAACGGCACAAAATGCAGATAAAATAACATTTGTAATTATATGGAATTATATAATAGTGGCATACAGCAAATAGGCATCGGTGTCCCCAATGCGGATGATGCTTGGCGGTGGTATAAAGAATTTTTCAATGCGGATGTCGTCATTATTGACGAATACGCCAAGGCGGAATACATGCTTCCCTACACGGACGGGCAAGTGTGCGATCGGCACACCATTCTGGCAGTCAGTTTGCAGGGAGGCGGAGGTTTTGAAATATGGCAGCATCGCAGCCATGTGCCGACTTTTCCCGTTTTTGAAATCAAACCCGGTGATCTGGGTATATATGCCTGCAAGATCAAGTGCAAGAATGCTTCGGCTGCTTACCGTTATTACAAACAGAAAAAATTGGACTTGTCTCCTGTTTATACTTCGGTAAACGGAGGTAACTACTTCTACCTGAGGGATCCATACAAGAACGTATTCCAGATTGTGGAAAGCAATGATTTCTTCCATCCGAGTCTGCATCCTTCCGGAGGAGCATATGGCGCCGTCATTGGTGTGAGCGATATGGAAAAGAGCATTGCCTTTTATCGTAACCTGTTGGGATATGATCAGGTGTTGTCCGATCAAACCGGTGAGTTTGACGATTTGGCCTATCTCGGGGCTTCCCATACCACTTTTCGCAGGGTAGTGCTGACTCATTCCAAACCAAGAGCGGGTGCTTTTTCCCGTCTGTTCGGGACTTCTCATTTGGAACTGATTCAGGCAAAGGATGTCCCTGTTCGGAAAATTTACGAAGGACGCTGGTGGGGAGATCCCGGATTCATCCATCTCTGCTTTGATATCCGTGGCATGAAGAAAATGCGCGAACGTTGCCAAAAAGAAGGCTATCCGTTTACCGTGGATACGGAATCCATATTGGAAGACAACTTCGATATGGGAGAAGCGGCCGGTAATTTTGCCTACAACGAAGATCCGGACGGAACGTTGATAGAATATGTGGAAACGCATCGCATTCCCATTATGCAGAAGTGGGGTATTTTTCTCAATCTGCGCAAGCGGAAACCCGGCAAGGCCCTTCCGGACTGGATGCTGCGATGCCTCCGCTTTATGAGGAAGTAATGTGATTCCCGATTATATCCGGCAGGCGGCAATACCGCAGCTGCCGTTGATTTGAACTCAGCGTCTGATGATTTTGCAGACGCTGCTTTTTTGTTCTTCGTTCGTGATTTGGAGGAAGTACATTCCCTTGACGAAGGAAGATATTTCCAATGTAAAATGACCTTCTGTCGCTTTTCCTTCCAGCAGCAGGCGTCCGACAGCATCGGTGAAACGGTAGGTGCAGTTACCCGTATTTTCCGGAATGACGACATGCAATTGTTCGTATGCCGGATTCGGATACGCGAGGATGTTCAAGGGATTGTTGGTGTTTGATATTCCTAGTTCGCATGCGATTCCCAGACTTTTGCGAACGATGTATCCGCATTCGTCCGTGATGTCAACATACAGCGTGTCCAAGCCGCTGCTGTTGATCTGCATTGTCACCCAATTCAGGCTGCTGTCGCTGCAGATGTCCCAATCCGATGAGCCGGAGAGGAACCAGCGGTATTTTTGGGCAAAAGGAATGGAATCCAGAGAGTAGATGGCGTAACTTTTTTTGTTGAAGTGCGTCTGCCCATTTATGCCGGCTGATGTGTTACCCATGCTGTCGCAGAAAATGAATCTCAGGCTGCGGAATTCATGGCAGCCTCCGTGTGTACTGTATGCGTGAAATCCCAACACTCCCTGTCCTTTTTCGGAGATGTGCAGCATGCAGCAGAGGGAGTCTTCGTTCTCCAGGGACCATTGAGGACTTTCCAGTATCCAGCGATAAGAGGCTGCGCCTGTTACCGGAGTTGTACAGAATGTGTAATCACCCAGTCCTTCCGGACGTTCTCCATGTATCTGTCCTACCTTTCCTATGGGGTCATCGCAGGTGATGTGCAGCACAACGATGCTGTCTTTTCCGTCAGCAGCCGTAAAAACCTGACGGTAGTCTCCATTTTCGGTGATTTGTATGCCGTTCCAATTCGTGCTTCCGCAAAAAGCCGTGTCCAATTCCGTGTAGGCGGAAACCGGAATGGTGTTGCAACGGAAATGGTATTCCCATTGAGGCAGCAGGCGGGCGGAAGGTGCGTAGCAGCGGTCGGATGAATCGTTTCCCATGCGGTAACGCAGCGAGGTCCCTTCCATCAGAGCGGCATTTCTGCCTGTGCGGTCTGAAAAAGAAGTATTTTCCTTATAAAGACAGGCCAGAGAGAAACAGTTGCGGATGTATATGCTGTTCCCGTTCTCAACGAGGCACAGGGTGTCTCCGTCTCTGTACTTTCCGGCTGGGACATAGCGGATCATGGTATTCAGCACGGCGTTTTCCGGTACATCAAAACCCAGGGCCGTCGCCTTTCCGTAATTGATGGGAATGCTCAGTTGGTTTTTCTGCGCATCTGTTTCCGTCAACAGGTAGCGGATGCAGGTGCTGTTCAGGGTCTGCGGGCGGGTCGGGCCGGACAGGACTTTCGGGCTGAGGTAATGGCTCCCGTCGCTGACGACATCGCGATAATTGGTGTCGGTTCCGGGGATATAGTACGACAGGTATATGTATAGGGTGTCGGGAGCCGAGTCTTCGCTGTGCATGCTTCCCATGCGGTACTGGTACCGGATACGCAGACTGTCCATGCGGTAAGGATTCTGGAACAGTTTATCGGAGTGGGCCGTTCCGAAATCATCGGCTGTGGGGTCAAATACCGTGCCTATGCTATGGATTTTGGCGCAATGACTGCTTTCCTTCGAGTAAACATGCTGCAGGGTATCCGGTTGCAGGCTGATATAGCAGAGGGTGTCCGGAGATACGCTGCTGTAGGCATCCGAGGAAACCCATCCGAAATTCTGTTCTTCCTTATAGGGATTCAGGTTGATCACTACGGACTGGTCTTTGGAGTAGTTGCCGTTTCCGCCGCCGGTGCCGATTCCGCCCGGACAGAGACTGTCGATTGTGCAGTAGCAATTGTAAGAACCTCCCCATCCCCAATTGAAATGGAAGAGGTCGTTCTTGTCGAATCCGTCGCATACGAAAGCGTGACCGGCACCTCCTCCGGAAGGACTGTATCCGGAAAAAATCACCGGCTGCCGTTCCCTCAGTTGAGACTTGAGCAGGTTCTTCCATTGGGTGTCGTTGAAGTTGATTTTCCGTTCACCAGATGCCGAGCGGTATCCGAAGTAGTTTCGGAAGGCGTTCCGTGCGTCCTGTGCGTTTTCGTTCCAATATGCGTATACGTAGGCTCCGCTTCCTGTCGGGGAATAGGTCATGTCTGTGGCTACGCCGCAATGGTACAGCAGTTGTGCTGTGGCAGACCGTTGGTAGGCCTTGGGCAGCGCACCGAAATATTCGGGCATGTTGGCATATTTATAGGTAGTGTTTCCGAAATTGGCAGAAAGCAATCCATAGGTAGAGTGGCGGTAACTGTGGGAACCATAACCGTGGATGGGATATTTCCAGTATCGTATGACAATGGCCATGGCGGTTGCTGTACATCCTGCCGGACAACGTCCGCCGTAGTATACGGAACTCACCTTGCCGTCTTTAGGACAGGAATCGTTGTAATAAGGCCACTGGTCCCACATGATTCGGGAGGTGAGAGGCTCCACACTTTCCGCTTTTTCATTGAACTGTATTCCGGCAGTGGGCTGCAGCAGCAGATCCCAACGGGAACTTACGCTTTCCGATGCTGGAATTTGCCGGACGACGGCATCGGTAATTTCCTCACGCATGGCGTCCAGCAGATATCTGAAATTGGTCGGCATGCCAGCTGTATCGAATCGTCCTTCCGTAGCATAGGCCAATACAGGGAGAATGTTTCGGGATGCAGACACGATGACAAAGCCTCCTCCTTTGACATTAAAAACGTAGTAGCAGGCATCTCCCGAACTTTTATGGAGTTCGTCGAGAGGTGCAATATAGGCTAATTCCAGATTGATGGCAGATTTCTGCCGATAGGAAGTGGTGAATTGGTTCAAAAAAGCACTTCCTGCCACAGCCGCATCCTGAGGCGTGACATTTTGGGCCCGTCCGCTCCATGCGAGGGCCATCATTACCAATATGGAAACAATCGGTTTTTTCATACGAAAAATTTTGTGGTTTAAATGAGACTGCAAAAGTACAAATTATTTGGATATGTCGGAAAGCGGAACGAGAAATTTGACTACTTTTGCATTTCAAAATACGATTTTTTATGCAGAACGATGTTTTTTCTACACTCCCAACTTTGAAGTACACGGACAAAAATCATTTTTTTCTGATTGCAGGACCCTGTGTGATTGAAAACGAGCACATGCCTATGGAAATAGCCTCCCGTATCGCGGAGGTGTGCGACCGTTTGGAGATTCCTTTTATATTCAAGGCATCCTATAAAAAAGCCAATCGTTCCAGTCTGCATTCGTTCACGGGAATAGGAGACAGGCGGGGGTTGGAATTGCTGGCAGAGGTAGGCCGAAGCTTGCACATTCCCACTCTGACGGATGTTCATTCGGTGGCGGAAGCTTCCATGGCTGCCGAATATGTGGATGTGCTGCAGATTCCAGCTTTTCTGTGCCGTCAGACGGAGTTGCTGGTAGCTGCTGCGGAAACCGGGAAGTGGGTAAACATAAAGAAAGGGCAGTTTGTCTCTCCGGAAGCTATGTGCTTTGCTGTTGAAAAAGTGAGGGCGGAGGGCAATGATAAGGTGATGCTGACTGAAAGGGGCTCCTCTTTCGGTTATCAGGATCTTGTCGTTGATTTTACAGGACTGCCCGTTATGCAGCGCAATCACTGTCCGGTAGTGCTGGATGTTACCCATGCGTTGCAGCAGCCGAATCAAAGCAGCGGCGTGACAGCAGGGAAACGAGACCGCATTGATGTGCTGGCCCGGGCCGGAGTGGCTGCCGGTTTTGATGGCCTTTTTATGGAAACCCATCCGAATCCGGATGAGGCTCTTTCGGACAAAACGACCATGCTTCCTTTGGATTGTTTGGAATCTCTTTTGGAAAAATTATTGCTCATACGGAAAACTTTGAACGGGTTCCGATAGAATCTGTGGGAGGCCCCTAAGATTTTTTATGATTTTTTTTGTATAAAAACTGCTGCAAACTGAAAAAATGTATATCTTTGCAAACTGAAAGCATTCGTTCTTTTATATTATCATTTGTTTTGATAAAGCATTGGAACAATTGAGTCTGTGGCATTATTACTTCGGCATACAGATATTTTCTTGAACAGATAAAAAGAGCAATTTGTAAAGAATTATGTATTTTGGTTGCGGTCATGTAACCCCGCTGCTGCCAGAAGTGTAAAACAGAAATTGGGGTTGCCTTATTAAATTTTTTCAGTTATGAAGAAGTTCATCTTTATGATGCTGGTGGTGTTTTTGGCACTGCCTTTCGGCTTTTCGCAAAGCCGAATCGTAATCTCGGAGAACTTCGACGGAGGCACTCAGAGTTTCACTGTTTCGCCCAGTACGGGTTGGGAACGTGACACTCTTCTGAGTGTGAGCGGTCGCCGTTCCATGTGGGGCATAGTTCCCAATGCGGAAGGCGATTCTGTCGAACTGATTTCTCCGATGTACGACTTGAGCAACTACGCCTACGCGTACTTGCGCTTCTCCCATATCTGCAAGGTATCCGAAGATGACGAAGTCTCTGTCGAATACCGGGAAGATTACATGGGAGCAAAGTGGACGAAGATTCCTGTAGGGGACTACAAAGGAACGACGCCCACGTACAAAAAATCCCGCTGCTTCCACCAAGGAAGCTACAATACATGGGTCAAATCCGACCTGATGTATCAGCCGGACAATTCCTGGTGGAAGACAGAGTCTTTTGATGTAAGCCAGGAAGTTTCCTTCGCAAACGTGCAATTCAAATTCAAAATCAAGAAAGGCAGTTCGCTGGGTACCAATTTTGCCTGGGGCTGGTTTATCGATAATTTTGAATTGACAGCAGCTGTGACCCAAATAGCCCCTCCTGTAGTGGTATTGTTGGATCCTGTCATATCCGGCCAGGTATTCGGAGCCGGTCCTTATGACATTACGGCAAAATGTGCCAAGCGCACTTTGTTGGCGCTGCAAAATCCGGTCCTTCGTTACACTTGCACCGAGTTGAGCGGACAAATCCATCAGGATTCTGTGCTGATGAAAGCCAAGGAAGGCGACAGCATCTGGGTGGCAACCATTCCTCAACAGAAAGTGGGAACGCAGGTCGCTTATACGGTATATGCCAGCGATACGGCCGGTAACAACGGCAGTGTGTTTTCTTCTTATCAAATCGGTCGTGAGTGGGGCTTTGACAGCAACTGCGTAGCTCTCATCGCTATTGATACTCCGCAGAGAGGTGCTCTCGCCGGCAAAACCAATAAAGTGGTTGTGGATATGCAGAACCGTGGATTGAAAACCCTGTCCAGTGCGGACATCAACTGGTCAGTGAATGGTGTACAGCAGTCTACTTATCACTGGAAAGGTTCTCTGATAGAAGGTTTCAATGAAAAAGTGGCTATCGGAACTTTCGTGGCCAGAGCCGATCAGTATGATACCATCGTAGCATGGGTCTCCAATCCCAACGGAGTCACCAATACGACGGAAGATACCATGGTAACTCGTCATACCTATGGTTGCAATCAAATATTCAACGGTTCCTACACTGTGGGTGCCAGTGGCAATTTCAAGGACATCCAGTCTGCCTTGGATGCAATCAATCTGTGCGGAACGGGCGGAAACGTTATCTTGAATGTGGCATCCGGTACCTATATCGGTGGATTGGATTTCACGGGTTACATGGATATCATCGGTTCGAATGACCATCTGACGATACAGGCTTCTACCGGAAATCCTGAGGACGTTGTCATTATGTCAGACACAGCTAATCCTACGTCTTCCGTGGCTGTTTTTTCCAATGCTCATAACATCACCCTGCGCAATCTGACGATGAAGGGTATGGGAACAGCCATTCCTATCACGGATACCAACAGCAACATTACCATTGAGGGCTGCCGTATTTATTTGGATACCGAGACAACGACGACTTATGCCGGTGTGGCCATCGATGGTAGGGCAGAAAAAATCCGTATCCTCAACAACTTCATAGAGGGAGCCTATTATGGCCTGTATACCCGTGGCGTCAGCGCAACTCAGAAATTGAAAAACATCACGTTGAGAAACAATGATGTCATGTCTTCCTACTATGGTACATATTATTATTATACGGATTTCGACTATGTCTGCAACAACCGCGTCTATAACCGTACTTTAGAAGTTTCTAGTGGGTCATTTTATGGAATAGATATGTCCTATTGCGATGCCGAAGAAGTGAGTAACAACCGTGTGTGGACACGTTCAAAAGTCAGCGGCGGTCAGGGTATGTACATTTATTATTTCAATCAGGACAGTCTGCGTCGTGGATTGGTCGCGAATAACGAAGTCATTTACAATGCCACAGGCACGGCATACGGTATCTATACCGGTTATTCTGAATGCGAATTCGTGAACAATTCTGTGCTGATGAATGGATCGGGAGCTTCTCGTGCCGTGTATTGCAACAACTATACGCAGGGCATGTCCATGCATTTCTATAACAATAACTTCGTATGCTATAACGGAGGTTATCCCATGTATTTCGTGTACAATTACTACATGGGCACGGATATACTGCTGGATTACAACAACTGCTATGGAAATGATTATATAGGATACATCGGCAGTGCTCAAACTACTTTGAGCGGATGGCAGGCGATTTCCATGGATGCCAATGCCACCAATATCAATCCTGTATTCAAGGATCCTACGGTTTCGGCTGTCTGTCTGCATTACAATGGCTTGAACTGTCCCAAATTCACAGGTGTGGATTATGATATTGACGATACGCTGCGTACGTCTCTGACGACTTTGGGGTGCTATTCCGAAACCCCGAAAAGTTTTGATGCCGCTCTGATCGGATTCTACGATTTGAAATCTTCCTATACGATGGGAGTAAACAATCCGCTGTATGTGATTCTGATGAATTCCGGTTCCAAGGATACGCTGAAATCCTGCGATATTCAGTGGAGCGTCAACGGCGTTGCTCAGACACCGATGAGCTGGAATGGTCTCCTTCTGCCTTTCGAAACGGATACCGTGTATATCGGTACTTTCCAAGTGGTGGATGGAGCAGTCCACGGAAGCACTCGTCTCGCTGCCAATTTGAGCAAGCAAAACGGCATGCGTTCCGATATGAAACCGTTTAATGATTCCGTTAAAGCTTCTACTTACGGCTGTCAGTCTGCCATGGCAGGAACGTATACTATCGGTGGTACTTCAGCCAATTTCGCTTCCTTGTCAGATGCTTTGGATATTCTGGGAATCTGCGGTGTAAGTGGAAATGTGGAATTCCAATTGAATCCTGGAACCTATGCTCCCATTTCTTTGGGTACTATTCCGGGATTGTCCGCTACCAGTACTCTGACCATCACTTCGGCTACCGGTAATGCGGCCGATGTAATTATTACCGGTTCCGGTACTTTGGTGAATCTGAGCGCTACCTCTTTTGTGCGCATCAAGAACCTGACTCTTGATGGATTGTCAGCTACTTATGGTGTGTACATCAATGGTGCATGCAATGACATTCAGGTGAAATACTGCAACATCAAGATGAATCCGGCCAGTACATCTACCATTTATGGTGTCTATTGTGCCAGCGGATTTGTCCGTAACGATATCCACATCGTAGGAAATAGCATCGATGGCGGTTATTACGGCATATATATGTACAACGGAACGGGTTCTGCTGCAGCTCAGCACGGTCTCGGACACCGCGTGGACAGCAACACGATTACCAATCCGTATTACTATGGAATGTATGGTTATTATACCGATTTCGAAAGTGTTTCCCACAACCGTATCATAGCTCGCCGTGCCAATGCAAACACGTATTGTTACGGTATCTACACTTACTATTGTAACCATAGATATATTGTCGGTAACTACGTAGACGCTTTGCGTAAATCCTTCAACTACAGCTATGGTATTTATGTGTATTATTCCAACTATTCAACCTATGCACAGAATACGACGGATACCACCTACGTGTTGGACAACGATGTGCGCTGCATAGGTCAGACGGGTTACGCATATCCTATCTATATGTACTACGGTAACCAACAGGTTCTCCACAACAGTGTGTATGTGGAATGCATGTATGACAACAGTTACGGAATCTATGTATATGAAGCATCTCCCTATCATGCGGATCTCAAAAACAACAATGTATACATAGTGAACGGTCGTAATGCTTATCCCATTTACGCCGGAGGAACCATTAGCTGTTACAACATTGATGGCAATAATATCTACCATCCGATGACCGGAAGCGGTTTGACGACAGCTCCTTATTTGGCATACTATAACGGAGCCCGTTCGGATTTGGCCGGTTTGAAATTGTATGATACAAATGCTACGATTCTGGAACCTGAACTCATTGACATTCAGAGAGACGGTATGGTGTGTGCCAACACCGGCATCACTACCAAACCCGTAAGCAATGTTTATTACAACACCTACGGATACAGAGATCATACCGGCGCACTCCGTGCAGCAGTTCCTACCCGTGGTGCTTACGAACCCGTTGCTCTGATCAACAATGCACAGTTGTTTGCTTTCTCCGCTCCGACGGCCGTTGTAATGATGAACGGTAGCAGTACCGATGTGAGAGTAATACTGAAAAACAGAGGTGACAGCACCTTGCGCAGTTGCACCATCGCATGGGATGTGAATGGAATCAGCCAGACTCCTGTTCAATGGACCGGAAACTTGAGCAAAACGGATACCATGTCCGTCTTTTTGGGTAGAGTTTATGTTTTTGACAGTTCGTATACCATTACGGCATACGTTTCCAATCCAAACGGAAAAACGGATGACCTTGCTGTGGATGACACTATTCGCACGGAACTGATCGGATGTTCCACTATGTTGAACGGCACCTATGTGGTGGGCAGCAGTGCGGCAGCCGACATGGATTTCAACAAAGCCATGCAGGTTATGAGCAAGTGCGGAGTATCCGGGGCTGTGGAACTGCAACTGGAACCCGGTGTGTATTATGCCAATCTGGACTTCACGGGAATTATCGGAATGACCAATTCCAACGTATCCGTGACCATTACTTCCACAACCGGCCACGACAGCGATGTGGTAATAGAAGCCTTGGCAGAAGAACCCACCTTCAGAATTGCCAATACCTATAATTTCACTTTGAAAAACGTGACGGTAAGAGGTTATATGAGAGGTGCCACTTCCAATGCCATCACTTTGGACGGTAACAACAAGAACTTGACAATCCGTAATTGTATTTTGGTTACGAATAAAGTCAATTCTTCCGTAACTTCCGATGTGGCTATTTTTTCCAAACCGTCCAGTGCGGATACGGTGATGGTGATTGCCAACAACACCATTATCGGTAACGGAGGTATCTATCTGTATGGAACCAGCGGTTCCCGCAGCCATGATGTGCGTATTGACAGCAACACTATCTTGAGTCCGTACTACTATGGTATCTATACCTACTATTACGATATCCGTACGCTCAATGCCAATTTCCTCCATAAGGATAAAAACGAAAGCGTTTGCTATTACGGACTTTATCCGGTGTATACCTACGGTGTGGATGACCAAGCAACGAGTTTCAGTTTCAACCGCGTGCATGGAGCCTACAATAACGCACTGTATATGACCGGACAGTATTCCAATGGTGTGAGCAGTTCGAATGTAAATAATCCTGTTGTTATCTGCAACAACGAGTTCATCTGTACCGGCAGTTCAACCAGTTACAATGTGACCATGTGGAACAGCGGTGGTTATATTCTGTTCAACAATAACTCCATCATTGTTCCTCAAGGAGCATCCCGTACTTATATGTTCTCTTCCTATACGTATAATCCGGGACACTTCAAATTCATGAACAATAATTTTGTCAACTACGGAACTGTTACCAATGTGTATTATACCAACATGGCTAACCAGATTACCACCTATGCGGATGCTTGGGACTATAATAACTATTGGCATGGTTCAGCCGTATTCAATATCAACGGTTCGGTTGCCAATACGTTGGCAGGTTTCGCCAGTCTGATACAGAATGGCAGGGATGCCCATTCTACGGAAGCGGATCCGATGATCCCGAATGCGGATTCCTGCGCCAAGCCGGGTAAATGGGCCGGCATGCTCTGTCCTATGGCCGATTCTGCGACTACGGACATCATGGGCGTACTGCGCAGTTCAATGACGTATAAAGGATGTTATTCCGAAACCTTCCATCTGGATGCAGCTCTGCTTAGTTTCGATGAACCTTCTTACGAAGCGGTCGTGGCTGGTGTTTCTTCCGATGTGAAAGTTAATCTGATGAATGTCGGAAACGAAACCATTGACAGTCTGACTATCCGTTGGACAAGAGATGGAGTGGCTCAGAATCCTGTGAAACTGACCAATCTGAATCTGACATCCTATGCATCAGTTGTTATTCCTTTGGGCAGTTTCATTCCGGATACCAGCTCGCCTTCGACTACCCTCGTGGCATGGTGTGAAAATCCGAACGGCCGCATGGATAACAATACTTCTACAGATACCATTGTCAAGGAGTTGGTCGTCTGTGGAACTGCTTTGTCCGGAAGCTATATTGTCGGTAACAGCAGCAAGGCCGATTTCAATTCTCTTGAACAGGCTATCAGCCTGTTGAATTACTGCGGCGTTCGCGGACCTGTGGACATTCTGCTGGAAACGGGTGATTATGCTGGCTTTGAATTGGGTGTTATTCCCGGAACCAGCAGCACCAATATCGTAACCTTCACTTCCTATATGCACAGTGCGGATATGGTGACCATCGGCAATGCGGAACCTACAGCCATTAAATTGGATGGAACCTGCCATGTGTATTTCAAGGATTTGACCATAGGTGGAATAGACTCCAAAAACTCTGTTGCCGTTGATATGGTCGGCTATATTGAAGACGTGTTCTTCCATCACTGCAAACTGTACGCCAGCAATACGACGACGAACAGTTCTTCACATGTGGTGAATTATGCCAACACCAACAATACGACGATTTATTTGAGTAATGTCCGCTTCATCGGCAACGAAATCCGCGGCGGTTACTATGGTCTCTACCTGTACTATGCAGGCGGTGCCGCAGACAACTGCAAACCGGGTGCGGCCAAACGTGCTTCCGTTGTCATTGACAGTAACTACATCTATGATCAGTACTATTACCCGCTGTATTCGTACTACTACACCTACATACCGAGCTGTTCCTACAATGTGGTGAAGAGCCGTTCCGGTGCCAGCTACAACTACGGCCTGTATTTCTACTACTACAACCTGGTGGACAAAATCGTGGGTAACCGCATCAACATCAACGTGAGCAGTTATGCCTACAGCGGTATCCGTCTGTATTATTACACCAACTATCCTTCCACTTTCGGAACTACCACTACCGAACCGGTATTGGTTGCGGATAACGAAATTGTGAGCATCGGCGGAACCTATGCCTATGGTATTTATGCCTACTACTATGTGAATGCCAATATCCTGCACAATTCGGTGTACTGCAAGGCCCCGACGAACTACGGTATATACACCTATACTCAGGTGGCCACCTGCAACCTGAATGTGCAGAACAACATTTTCATGCTGGAAGGCGGTGCCACGACCAACTACTTTGCGTATGTGAGTGCAACAGCCACGCTGACGTCCTATCCGACTGTGTTTGACTACAACGACTACTACACGACGAATACGGGCAAGAATACCTTCTATGTAGCCGCGGCTACGACGTATGCCAACTGGCAGTCAACCTACGGCATGGACGGTCATTCTGTAAGCGTGAGACCGGACTTCAAGAATCTTCCGAACGACCTGAGCATCGGTCAGTTCAGCGATTTGTTGAAGTGCAACCGTCAGCGCATGGTGCTTAAGGACATCAACGATGATGCCCGTACGAGCCTGACCATTATGGGTGCTTACAGCACGCCTCTGTTCGAAGGCAACGACCTGCAGCTGGAAGCTTATGCGGAACCGGTTGTGGGCGGCATACAGTGCTTCCCGAACCAGACTCCGGTGAAGGTGACCCTCTACAACATGGGCACCAGCGATGTGGATTTTGCAGCAGCTCCTGCCAAACTGTACCTGAAGTGTGAGAGCGATTCCGTGAACTTTACGGTCAACGTTCCCGTCAATCAGGGCGGTATCGGCATCATGAAGCGCGATACCTTCGAAATCATTCCGAACATGGACATCACCTATCCGGGTCTGTACAAACTGACGGCCTGGCTGGAATGGAGCAAAGATCAGTTGTCGGATGACGACACGCTGAGACTGGACTACTACGTCGACAAGACGGTTCTTCCTTACGACAACGACTTTACGGGTGCTTTTGCCGGTGTGGCCACGAACCAGGCCTACGGAGACATCAGTTGGGAAGTGTCTGCTACCAATCCGGTGCTGAATCCTGTGTACGGAACGGGCAGCCTGCTGTTCCGTTCATCGGAGGCCCGCGGATCCATCAGCCATGCACTGTTCACTTCCGTGAGCCTGCAGGGCACGTACAATCCGCAGCTGTACTTCTGGTATGCACACGACAATGCGAATCCTTATCTGCGCGACCAGATGGAAGTGCGCATTTCACAGGACGGCGGAGCTACCTTCAAGACGCTCCAGACGCTGTACCGTTACGATGCGAAGTGCACCCAGCCTACGTGGAAGCAGTATCAGATTGATCTGAATCCGTACCGCAGCGGCAGCTGCATCATCATCGCCTTCACGGGCTACAGCTACGGTGGCGGCGACCAGACGGTGGACCGCGTGAAGATCATAGCCCAGCAGGATATGCAGGTGCTTGTGGACGTACCTTCGGATACGGACTTCACCGCCTGTAATCTGACGGGCCGCAACCTGACGGTATACCTGGAGAACCTCACTTCTCAGGAAGTGCCGTTCAATGCAGGCGATTCCCTGACGGTCATGATGAGCGGAGCCTCTAACTTTGTGTACAAGCAGGCCTTGAGCG
>JAZLLH010000060.1:0-78083 GCA_045598025.1 Bacteroidales bacterium
GTAGGCTCCATGGCTCATGCCGGAAACTTCATTGTCTTCAATCCAGACTTCACCGAAGTCCGTATTGTAGTCGCTCACGAAACCGGAACCGTCTTCATACATGGGTTCTTCCACATTACCGATGATTTTGCACTTGCGCACCGTAATGCTGTCGCAATCGGCAAACCACACACCGGACATATTGCCGCCGTCGGTACAGCCCATCACAGTCACTTTTTCCAAAGTCACATGATGCACACCGCCGTCGAATATCACCGTCGGTTCGTTACCGGCCGAGTTCATGATAATGACACTGTCTGCATTACCGGCTGCAGAGGTGATGGTGATGGTGTTTTTACCGGATGCACCACGGATAACCTGGTTCAGGTTCATGCAGTCGTATACTCCGCTGAGGAGTTTCAGGGTGATGGGACCACCCAAACCGCACTTGGCCACAGTTTGGACGAAATCGTCAAAATCGATGAAGTCACCGCCCTTACCCATGGTGAATACACCCTGGAAGAGAGCATCGCAACCCGTAGCCGACACAGCAATGGTATCGTTGTTGGGACGCTCGTCTGCTTTTCCGTTCGGCATATAAACATACGCAGTCAGTTTGTTGATACCGGAAATTGCCTGGAAGCTGCCCAGCTCAATGGTATCGCCCATCATAGAGGACATATTTCCAGTCCAGTTGAAAACATTCTGCTGCACGCCATTCACCGACCAGTTCACTTTGAAGGAAGTCACGGCATTGCGTCCGATGTTCTTCACCAGAATGCGGGCCTTGACAGTATTTCCAGCTGCCAGCGTTACATCCGGATCCGGTGAAACAAAGCGAACTGCAAACAGATCCTCGTTACGGGAATTGAGTTCATAGCAACCCATCGTAGTCGGGGTATTACGGGTCATACCGGTAATATCTTCCGGCACATCGTTCAGAGCCGGACAGGTGAGTCCCTGATTGCTGGTCAATTCCGCACCGGCAAAGGAAAATCCGAGGAAGGAAGGATTCACCGCCACCGAAGTGTTGTCACCGGAGGCTGTAGCCCAAGCACTCAGGGAATTGCAGGACGTGCCCTGCCAATAACCGACCTTGCCGCTGCCAGAATACAGGTTGTTGTAATCGGAGATGACATTGACCAGCGTACCCGTGCTGTAGAACGGCCAGTATTTGTCCGCCACCACCAGGTTGTTGACAAAATCAACAACGGGATTCGAACCTGCGGAAGAGAAATATCCGTAGAAACCGTATCCGCTGGATCCGGGATTGTACATGGTATTGTGATACACCTTCTGGGTTTCACCGGGATAACCCATGTACATGCAGTAGCCGCCCTGGGAAGTTTCCGGCATGAGGAAAGCATTGTTTGCAATCAAACCCTGGTTGTTACGGAAATTGTAATAGTGCGGATAGTAGAAGTAATTATACACATATTGTGCTTTAGACTGGCTGAAATCCCAGGTGTTGCACACCGTGTTGGTATGGTTGGTGTAGTAGAAATAGTTATAGTAGTAACTGCTCTTGCCCGTATTCTTAATGGTATTATGGGAGAAACTCACCAAATCATTGTAGTAGAAATAGTGGCAATAATATCCGGCGTCAATAAACTGATTGCTGTCGATGTGGATGTTGGTATTGTAACCTCCTGCACCCGTACCGGAACCGTAGAAATACAATCCATAGTAACCTCCTTCAAAGACGTTGTTCAACAGGATGATGCTGTCGCAGGCAACACCCGAAGTCTTGTTGAAACAGTAGGTAGTAGTACCGCTGGTGCTGTTGTTCGCCTTGAATACGCAACCATCAATGATGACGTTGTTGCATTGACCAACCATAGTAGCAGCTCCCGTTCCGAGAAGACCATCAAAAGTGATGTTCTTGATACGGAGGTTGCTGATAGAGGACATCGTCAACACATAACCTGATTTGGTCGTAAAGACCACATCGGAAGCTTTTCCCGTAGCAGATTCCAAAGTCAGCGTATTGACGGAAGACATTCCTTTCGGAGACATGTTCAACATCAATGCATCGTAAGTACCGGAAGCAATTTTCAGCACGACAGGACCATTCATTCCGCAGACACCGATGGCATTGACGGCATCGGTAACAGAAGCGAAGTCACTGTTCTGACCCACCGTGTACGTACCGTGGTAGAGAGAATCACAACCCGTGTATTCGTGTACCAGCGTATCGTTGAAAATATTTTTGTCCGTAGCATTATTCGGATTGCTAACCCAAATCTTCAACACATTGTTGGGATTAAGAGTTGTCACCGTACCGAGATCAATAGTATCGGAAGCATAAGTGACAAGAGAACCCGTCCAATCGGCAGCGTTGCGGACTACTCCGTTTTCGGACCAACCTACCTTGGCGGAAGTCAAGGTGGTATCACCCATGTTGGTAATCACCGCACGCAGGGTGGAGACCACTCCCTTCACTTCCGATTTGCCGATGCCTATCAGCGAACTGAGGGCGGCATCCAATTCCATGGGTTCACCTGCATAGCATCCCATGACGGTCTGACCGGCACGGGGAATACCGACCATGTCTTCGGTTACAGTCGGCAGTACCGGGCAATCCAAGCCAGTGTAAATGGCCAGACGGGTATTGCGGGTCTCTACGGAATCATACAAATCAGGATGTGCGTTCAGGCTGTCCAGATCCGGGAAGTTGAAGAATACCGGTTTCTGGAACAGGGAGTGCGCATCTTGACCGGTAGCCTTCTGCCAATCATCCAAGGTGGCTTTATTGGAACCCCAATAACCTACCCTGCCTTTGGCATAATACAGGTTATAGTCAATAGTGGCTATACCGGAATGGGTATAGGTGCTTGCGGAATAGAACGGAGCATACGTGCCGCTCGTGGCTGTGTTCACCATAATGTTGTTGCACACATTCGACAGACCGGCATTATAGTTATAGTTGTAAACACCGTAACCGTTCTTCAGCAAGAAGGTGTTGTTGATGATATCCATATTGCTGTATCCCAGATACACACCATAAACTGTTGTAGCAGTTCTGGGTCCTATGACCTCGTTGTTGCAATACAGTCCCTGGTCGCTGGTGTTGTAGCGGTTGACATAGTAGAAGTAGTTGTACAGATACGTAATCGGTGTATTGTAGTAATCGTAGCGGTTACCGTCAAACTTGGCCAGATTGCAATAGTAGATGTAGTTGTAATTGTACGTACCAACCGAGGATAAACGGCCTTCTATCGTATTGTGGCTAAAACTCTTGATGTCGTTGTAGTAGAGATAGTATCCGTAGTAGTAGGCTTTTGCCATACGGTTACTATCGATTACAATTTCCTGTCCGTAAACAGACGTACCCGTACCTCCATAGAAATACAGTCCGTAGTATCCGCCAATGAATTCGTTGTGGATGATACGGATATTGGTATCAATACCGGTAGACGTATTATAGACACAGTATTTGGTAGCCGATGTCGTCGAGTCCATGTACACATAGCAGTCACGGAGTTCCACGTTTTTGTTGTTTCCGGTAAAGGCAATACCATAGGTTATGTTCGTGTAGGCCGTATCGGGAATGAAAGAGAGATTCTTCACCACCACATTCTTGGCGTCGGCGATGATAAACAGTGTATTACCGGAAGAACCTCCTGCAAACACCACATCCTCTTTGTTACCGGTGAGAGAAGTGATAATCAGGGTATCATTACCCATGACGGCGCTCATGTCTTCCACTCTGCCACCGCCATACTTTCCGCTCTGCAGTTTCAGGGTTACATTGCCATTGCTGCCGCACATGGCAATTTTTTCACAGGCATCCGCAATAGAGGAGAAATCAGCTCCGCTTTTCGGACCTACGATGTACTCACCGGCGAACTTGCTGCCGCAACCGTAGGTGATGATACTTATACTGTCATCGTAAGTGGTCTTGTCGGTAAATCCGTTGGGTTCGCTCACCCACACCAGCACCGTATCCTGGGTAGCCAGACGGGGCAGATAATAACCGAGAGTGATGTTTGTGTCAATGTAGTTGTCGGGAAGGTTGCCGCTCCAGTTATAGGTAGTCTGGAGCACACCGTTGACCGACCAGTTGATCTTGCAGGATTTCAGATTCGCGATACCCGCGTTCTGAATATCCACATTTACGTAGGTCTTTTCACCTGCAATGACAGACGCACCCGGACTGTTCAATGCATACAGACCCACAGAATTGCTGTCCGAAGAACCCGAAATGGTATAGATACGGAGGTTCGGACGGTAGCTGGTTGTAAGGGTTCCTGCCACATTGGGGAAACTTCCATCCTGGTATTTGTACACGGCCATGTTCTGGGAGGTCGAAGTGCAATGCCAGTAGGTATAGGGAGAAGTATACGAACCCATGTAGTTTTCCCAATAAATCAGCAGGGATTTTCCCGGAGGAAGCATGAAGGTTTTGTCCAAGGTATATTCATTCCAACCGACTTTCGATGAATTGTACGTTCCGGACCACACCAGGGTGGCACCGTCCTTGACAGGATCTATGTAGTTGGCAGAAGCTATACGGGTATCGCTCACCGCCTTCATGTAGCATCTCTGGTTATCGATGCTCACACCGGTCGTTGATACGTCGAAAGCCATTTTGGTAATCAAACCGCCTTTTTTGCCCAATTCGGCCGAGGTGTACAGCATACGGGACCAACCATAACCATAGTAACGATAGAAAGGAATATAGCATTCCGTGCTTGTACCTGTGCCGACGGTAATATAACCCGTATTACCTCCTGCGGAGTTACGGGTCAGGTAGCTCTTGGATGTGATGGTCTTTTCATTGCCCATGGTATCCAGACCGCGGATGGAGAAAACAATCTCCGTTCCGAAAAGCTGCTGAGGTATGGTAGCTGTCCAAATGGAGTCGCCTTCCACACTCCGCATGGCAATGGAATCATTTGTCACAACATGGTTGTAAGTGTAGGTAAGCATCAGCTTGGGAGGATAAATCCGCGCAATGGTACGGGTAGCCACTTTGGCCCTCACTTCGAAGGGACCGGTGGAATACTCCGTATCCGAAGGAAGAATCATGAATTCCACTGCAGGAAGTTCAATCTGATGAGTAGAACCCATCAATACGAAATTGTCAACCAGCCAACCATAGGCAAACTGGGTTCCGACAACTTTACCTCTCTTGATTTTGAATTTGAAACGCACGCGTTCCCAACCCACTTCCGAAGAAAGGTCAAAGGTTTCACTGTGCCACCAGGCATTGGACGGCATGGCAAGGGAATCATCCGGATGCCATTCCGAGTAGCTCATGTGGCTGAACCTGTTCTGCTTGTAAGGAGTACGAAGCCCCTTGTAGCAGTCCATTGGAATACGGGTCCATTTGGCTCCCAATTGGTCGATCTGGTATTCGATGGTTGCTTCGTCCATAGCGGACACCTTACAAATGTGGTCAAAAGTAAGCACCACATTCGAATAGGCTTCGCAGTCGAACCAACCGGAAACGAATTCCGTAGAATCGCCCACCTGAGTAGGAACCCATCCAAGATAAGATTTGGTTCCAGATGCCCTCAAATCAGACACCTGAGTCCATCCTCCGCCCGGCGCATTGAAGCTGCTGGACGTGCTCTCAAAGCCTTCGTTCACTATGGTTACAGGCTGAGCCATCAGGCCGCATACAACCAGCAAACAAAGCGCAAATGAAATAAGCATTTTTCTCATCATAATGCGAAAAGTTTTAGTTAGAAATTTATTGAATTAAAAAAAAAATTGTCATACGTAACATAAAAATAAATATTTGCAAAATTACGTAAAATGCACGTTAAATAAATATCTAAAAATTCGTATTTATTATTCAATATTTCGCTTTTTAAATGTGAGTTATAAACATTCTGATGTTCAATATTTAAAAAACAGGCAGACAGCGGCAGGCTGAACATGCGTTTTTTTTTGCCAAACCCTCGCTTTGTATTGATATTTGGTATACTTTTGCAAAACATTGTCAAACCAAGATGGTCAGTCGTAATTTTATAAGGATTAAAGTATTAGAAGCAATATATGCCTACAGGCTCTCCCACAGAGAGGATGTACTTGCTGCAGAAAAGCAATTGGAGCATACGATGAATGAATTTTATGCCCTCTATGTGAAGCTGCTGACCCTACTGCCCGCTTTGGCACATTTGGATGCCCAATTCCTGGAAATGAAAAAAAGCCGCATGCTCCCCACGGAAGAGGACCTTCAACCCAATTTCAAATTTTCCGAGAACCGGCTCATCCGTCAGTTGCACGACAACCCCGTTTTGGAAAAAACCGCCCAGGATTGCGCTGCACATTGGAACGATGACCTGGACATCCTCTTTCTCAAGCCGTTATACCACAAATTGGCCGAACAGGATTTTTTCCGTCTTTACATGAAGGAGGAAGAATCGTCCTATGAGAGCGACAAAAATTTCGTACTGAACCTCATCGAACATTTTCTGTTGGAAAACGAGGACTGCATTCACCACCTGGGCAATATCCGTCTGCACTGGATGCTGGATTACAACGATGCCGTCATACTGATGTACAATACATTAAAAAAGTACACGGAAAAACAGCGCGAAGACAAAGCCCTCCCCTCTCTGTTCAAAATGACAGACGGAAGTGCCGTATCCGAAGACTTCGAATTCATGCGCGATCTGTTCACACAGACCCTACGCCATGAAACCGAATTCGGACCTTATATCGAAAAAAGTCTCCGCAATTGGGAAATGGATCGTGTGGCAACCATTGACATGCTTTTACTGGAAATGGCCATCTGTGAATTCCTGTACATGCCGTCCATTCCGACCCGTGTAACCCTGAACGAATATATCGAGCTGGCCAAATACTACAGCACCCCCAAGAGCCGGCAGTTTGTCAACGGCATATTGGACAATGTGCTGACGCTGCTGCGGGACGAAAACCGCCTGCGGAAACAAGGAAGAGGACTCATGGGATGAGACCTTCCGCCAGATATTTCCTGCTGCTTTTCCTGTGCATGGGACCGTTGGTTATAAACGGGCTGCACTCTCAGTCGAAAACAACAGAGGCCTTCCCCTATTGCTGTCGCGCCGAACAGTTTATCCATCCCTGGAGCATTCCGCACTCCCAGTCCCTGGAAGACAGCATATCCGTACGCATCCGGCGCAATACCGCCTTCACAAAGGAAACGCTATCCCTGTTTTACGCCTACCGGGATACCTTTGCCAAAGAAGTGAGCCGGGCCGGACTTCCGGATTTCTTCCAATATATTCCCCTGATATACGGAAACATGAATTTCCGATACCAGGAAAAAGGACGGAAAGGAATATGGTTTCTACCCTATCTGACTGCCGTGCACAGCCGGCTACGCACCGATGCACACCGTGATGAATGTTTCGATCCTCTGATGTCCGGAGCGGTTGCTGTTTCTGAATTGAAACGCTTGTTCATTCTTTTCGAAGGAGATCCATGGGAAACGCTTCTGGCCTATTTTCACAGCGCAGCCGACATGCGTTCCGCAAAGATCCGCCTTGGTCTGGATGCTCCATCGCCATGGGACTTGCAGAGTGAAATGGGAATGGAAAGGGATGTCATTGCCTCCCTGCTTTCCTGGATGTATGTATGCCGCGACGGAAGCCTCACCCCGGACCGTCTGCCTGCCACTTCCTTGGAAACGGAAGAATGCGTATGCAAACATCCCTTGTCCGTCTCTCTGTTCAAACAATGGCTGGACATGGATGAAAAAACCTTCGTCTGCTGCAATCCCAGTCTTCTGGATGCCTACACAGAGAAAGGAGATATTCTCCGCTATCCTTCCGAAAAAGCGGTACTATTCATGCAGTTGGAAGACAGTCTGTATGCCCAATATGCCTGGCAGAGACGCCAGGACTCCGTCCTGCAGGCACAGGCCGACTCTGTCGCCAGGGTACAGGACTCCCTCCAACAGGTAAAAGCCGCCTCTGAAAAAACAATCCGAAAAACCACCTACACCGTCCGCAGCGGTGACGTCCTGGGAAAAATCGCGGCCCGATATGGAGTCAGGGTTGCCGATATCAAACGGTGGAACGGCTTGAAAAGCGATACCATCCGCATCGGACAGAAACTGATTATACACCTTCAGTCATGAGACACGGAAAACACTTACATTGCCGGCATCTTCAGGCAATGCTTCTGATTGGCTTGCTATCGTTTTCCGCCTGCAGCCGCGATGAAATATATTCCGTACTTTCCGCCTGCAGCCGTAATGAGATATATTCCGTACAGGGAACGGCATTGGGTACGGTATACGAAATCCTGTACACATCTCCGGCAGAAGACACCGGGCTACCCTCCCGAATCGACTCCCTGCTGAAGGCTTACGACAACTGCTTTTCCATTTTCAATGCGCATTCCCTCCTTTCCCGTATCAACAGAAACGAGACCGATAGTCTTTCAGAAGAATTGGAAACACTGATAAACAAAGCACTGGAAATAAGTAAAATCACAGAAGGGGCGTTTGACATCACAGCAGGACCATTGATTGAAGCATGGGGTTTCGGCACCGCCTGTCCCATGGAACCCGATGAACGTCTGAAAGACAGCCTGAAACAGATTACCGGATACGATAAAATTCGGATAAAAGATCACCGACTGATTAAGGAAAATAATCATATACAGTTGAATGTCAACGCTATTGCAAAAGGATTTATCGTGGACCTGATGGCTGATTTCCTGCGCCAGAAACACCCTTCCTTTCTCATCAACATCGGAGGAGAAATCGTATGTGAAGGCCATAGGCCCGGACGGCTTCCCTGGAACATCGGCATACAGATTCCGACCAGTGACAGTACGGAAAGCGGAGACTATTTCCACAGTTTCAGGTTGCAGGAAGGACGTGCAGTAGCCACATCGGGAGATTACAGACGCTACCGTACGGATGCAGATGGAAAGCGTTTTTCCCACCTTATTGATCCCCGTACCGCTTGCCCCGAACACACCGATATCCTCAGTGCCACCCTCATTGCAGAAGACTGCATGACTGCCGATGCACTGGCTACCGCCTGCATGGTTTTGGGAAAAGACGCATCCCTTCGCCTGATGGAACGTAAGCCCGAATGGGCAGCCTGTCTCATCGGAAACGAAAAGGGGAAATGGGTGGTTTACTATACGGAAAACTTTCCGAAATAGGTTCAAAGGCTCAGGCAAACAAGCGATCGGCCATTTCTCGGGCCTTCTGAAGGATTTCCTCTTCTCCATCTACATGACGGGCCTCCATCAGCACACGGCCATCGCATATCACGGTATCTACACAGTATCCGTTGGCGGCATAGACCAGATTGGAAGTAAAGTGAAAATTCGGAGTAAAGGCTGTTGTATTCAAATCCAGCAGAATGAGATCGGCGAGGAATCCCTCTTCCACTTTTCCTATCGGAAGTCCCAACATACAACCTGCATTGCGGGTTGCGCAATAGTACATTTCCTTGGCAGGAACGGCAGTCGGATCAAAACGCCAGGCCTTTCCGATAAGGGAGGCCGTTTTCATAGCATCAATCATATCCAGATTGTTGGAAGAAGAATCTCCATCGGTACCTAAGCCGATACAGACACCTTTATCCTTCATTTCGTGGTATTTGAAACAATAACCAGAAGCCAGTTTCAAATTGGAATTGGGATTATGCACCGCCTTCACGCCCCTGTCGGCCATAATCTGGATTTCGGCATCAGTCAGCCAAAGGCTGTGAGCCAGAATCACATTTTCGTCCAGAAAACCGATGCTGTCCAACCAACGCAGGGGCTCCATACCATGCTCCTTCAGGCAATCCGCCACCTCCTGCCGGGTTTCGCTGGAATGCATATGGATCAACAAATGCCGTTGCTTGGCCTGACGGGCAGCTTCCCGCAAAGCAGGTTCGGGTACGGTATATATGGCATGAGGGGCTATGGTCATGGTAATCCGGTTGCTGCATCCCTCCAAAGCCCGTTGGTCTGTTTCTATGATTTCAGCCGTACGGCGGGCATCAACGCGCAGCGTAGGATCCATTACCAAAGAAGAGAGGAATGCACGAAGGCCCATCTCATCCGTAGCTTTCGCTACCATGGGAAGATTCATGTACATGTCATTGAAACAGGTCGTTCCCGTCTTGATCATTTCCAGACAGGCCAACTTGGTTCCCCAATAATACATTTCATCGGTCATCTTGGCTTCGTGCGGCCATATTTTTTCTGTCAACCAGGGCTGCAGTTCCATATCGTCGGCATATCCGCGGAACAGGCTCATCGCTGCGTGGGTATGCATATTGACAAAACCCGGGCACACGGCTTTTCCGCTCCCGTCAATCACTTTTTCTGCATTGGCCTCTATATGGTCAGCAATCCGGGATATTTTGTTTCCCTCTATCAGAATGTCTACATTCTTTTCCTTGAATTGTACGTTTTTGATCAGTAACATTTGTGCTTGTTTTAATAAAAAAAACTAAAAACCCAAACCGAAAACATGCCAGAACTTGTCTTCCAATTCCTTCCACTTCAAAACAGTGGAGCCGCAAATATCGGAAGTATATCCGTCCAAAAGACGGCCTGCTTCCTTGGAATCTCCTGCTTTGAGCGCATTTCGGACCCGAAGTTCCAAAGAAGGAAGTTCGGACAGAACCTTCTGCTGATAATACAGCACACTGCTCTCCACTTCTTTGCGGGTGCGGCCCCATGCCACCGTAGCCAGTTTATTGGCCTTTCTGTACTTCCAAACCAGGGCCTGCTCGTCATAAGCGAGCTGACCGCAACAATCAAAAAGGGAAGGAAGCTTCGTATTGCCGCAAAAAATCGGAATGCGTGGACTTTCAGCCGGATTGTCAACGCTGAACCAACAGATGCCGCCCACTTCATCGGGAAGCCAGTCTCGTAATTGGATAATATGTGAATAGGAACACCAGGCTACAGACACCGTACGCTGGAAAGTCACAGCTCCAGACTGCAGACTGTTGAGCAGATTCTGCATATTGCCGTTCATCCACGGATTGGCTACAGGACTGACCACCGTATCATGAAAGGTATTTCCGTCATTGTCCTTTCGGACTGTCACTGTCTTGAGATTGCGGGTCATGTCCATATCCGTACCCTCGAAAGTGGAACGGAAAAGTTCCATTACTTTTTCCACATCCACCTTTTCATCCGGTTTGACGGAAAAAGGCAATTCAGGCATATCCATACTCAAATGAAGCGAAGGAGCCAAAGCATTCAGGATAAAAAATTCACGTTCCCTGAAATTTTTTCCGGCTCCATAGGATGAATTATAGGCCTTCCAAAAGACAAAATCTCCCTTTCCGTCCCAAAGTCCGAACTTTTCGGCAACAGCCTCCACATTGTCCGACGCCATGAAATTTTTTTTGTCCGAACGGTCAATTTTCCCGATACGGGGAATGTTGCAGGACACGGCCACCTCATCGTCAGGCACCCTTTGGGCAACCCACACGCCTCCGGGGCAACCTTTCCCGGCACCGCACACTTCAAATTGCCAAACCTCCTTGGTATCGGCAATGGTGAGGCATTCTCCTCCATCCGCATATCCGTATTTTTCAATCAATTCACCCATCAGACGAATGGCATCCCTTGCCGTTGTGCAACGCATCAGGGCCACCCGCTCCAATTCCTCAATCAGAAACATGTTGTCGGGATTGACCAGCGTGTCCGGTCCGGAAAAAGTGGACTCACCCATGGCCAGTTGCTTTTCGTTCATACATGGATAGGCTGTATTCAAATAGGCATAGGTGTGGGCTATCTGAGGAATTTCTCCTGCAATGGTGACGCCTTTCACATCATTTCTGTCGGCTGTGTGCATCGTTCCTTTGCGCACTTGCTGCACACTACCTTCCGCCCAATCCCGGGCAGGTTCCATGACTGCCCAGGTGCGGTAACGCCCGTCGCAGGTATGGGAGGTGATGACCGACCCGTCTTTACTGGCCTTTTTTCCCACCATGATACTGGTACAGCTCTGGCCGGGATAAAGCACTCCGTCCAGCGACTGTGCGGACAGTTGCAGGCAGAAACCGACAGCAAGCAACATCAAGACTACTGACTTCTTCATGATAATCTAACGTATTTGGTACAAAATGCAAAAGTACTAAAAAAATCCATATCTCCGAAGAAATGTCCGAATTTTGACTACTTTTGCGGTTTCAAAAATACGGAACGATGAACAGACATTTTATTTACTCATTCATACTGCTGCTGTGCGTCTGCTGTCACACGGGCGCACAAAACCGCTGCGACAGCCTGCACGTAACCCACTACACCCTGAATCTGGACCTCACCGACATACAAGGCCGGCAACTGGACGGGCACTGCACGCTGAAACTCATTCCCAAACAGCCGCTATCGGAAATCCGGCTTGACCTGCTGCACCTGCAAGTGGATTCCGTGCGGATGAATGGGGCAATACTCCCTTTCACACACAACGATACCGTACTGCATATCAGGAAGAGCATCATCCCTGCCCTTGTCGGGGATACACTGGATGTGGAAGTATGGTACCACGGGAGACCTTACTGCGAACGTTTCGGAGGATTCTATTTTTCAGGCGAATATGCCTTCAACATGGGGGTGGCCATCACCAGCATTCCGCACAATTTCGGAAAATCCTGGTTTCCTTGTGTGGACGAATTCACGGACAAAGCTTCCTATACCTGCCACATCCGCACCCAAAAACAGCATAGAGCTGTCTGCGGAGGATTGCTGACAGACTCCCTGTATCTTGCAGACAGCAGCCGCATCTGGACTTGGGAACTGGCACAGGCCATTCCCACCTATCTTGCCTCTGTCGCTGCAGGCCCCTACGAAGTGATAAGAGATTGCTACACTTCCATCGACGGGAGGAATCTGCCCATAGAAATTTTCGTTCCGGGCTCTCTCTGCGAACAGGCAAAAAGCAGTTTTTCCCGTCTGAAACCCATCCTCAGCATGTTTGAGGAACATTTCGGTCCCTACCCCTTCGACCGCATCGGCTACGTGGGCGTTCCTTTCGGATCCGGTGCCATGGAACACGCCACCAATATAGCCTATCCCATCTACGCAATCGATGGAAAACGGACTTATGAATCCCTCTACGCACACGAACTTTCGCATGCCTGGTTCGGAGATGCCGTCACCTGTGAAAAAGCAGAAGACATGTGGCTGAATGAGGGTTTTGCCCGCTGGTGCGAGGGACTCTTGGCCGAATATTTCTCCCACGAGGGGGAACAGGCAATCGCCAATGGGGAAGCCTACCGGAAATGGTTTGAGAAACTGCACCGCAGTGTACTGCTGCAAACCCCTTCCACGGACGGTGGCTACCATGCGCTGGATCAAGTTCCGCAGGAGCATACCTACGGCTCAACCACCTACGACAAAGGTGCCGTCACCGTGTACAGCCTGAGATCCTATCTGGGAGACAGCCTCTTTTTTCACTGCATGAAGACCTATCTGCAGAAATTTGCATACCGCAATGCATCCACGGACGACTTCCTGCATTTTCTGTCCGAGGAAAGCGGAAGGGATATGGAGAATTTTTTTCTGGAAAGGGTGAAACAGCCTGGATTCCTTCAGGCTGTAATTGATTCCGTCCGCGAAACAGAGAACGGTACGGACGTCAAGGTATACCTGAGGCAAAAGACACATCATGCGGAACAGCACGTTCCCGTCATGCATACAAACCTTGGATTCCTGATGGAAAACGGAAAAATGTACCACTGCAAGGACCTGCATTGGGACGGCCTCACCGGATGCGTAGAAACAAGCGTTCCCCATGGAATAGTATGGGTCGTCGTTGACCCGGAATCCCGCCTGTCGGATGCAAGCATCGATACCTGCATGCATTTTTCCTCCCGCTTTTCGGGCAGTATTTCCTTCGGTGACGGAGACATGGCGATGAAAGATTTACGCTGTGATTCCGGACTGTTGTACATGGAGCATATCTGGGTAACTCCGGATGCACCTCAGGACAATCCGCATGTATACCGCACTTCTTCCACCCATTACTGGCGCATCGGATGCACGGACCCGGAATGGAGCGCAGGAAATCTATATTTTACATACCGTGCACAAAGTAAGGATGATCCGGATTATGAACTGATACAGGGATACCAGAAAAAAGACTACCTGCTGCTCTACCGCAGGGATGCATCCGAAAACTGGAGAAGGATTCCGTTCTCACAGAATGGCACTGTCGGAAGAGGAAACATCGGCACGCCCTTTGCGAGAAACGGCGAATACTGCCTGGCCGTCGGCGATACGGCAGCCATGAGATTGCCGGACAGCATCGGGAAAAGCAGCCTGCGCATTTATCCCAATCCGACCCGCGATTACTTTCATATCGATCTGAACGGACATCCGGAACTGTGTCTGCTCCGCATCTATAGTTCCGACGGGAGATATCTGGGAGAAAAAGTGCTGCAGAACGAAACAGCCGAAATTTCCACACAAGGAATGCCGGCCGGCACTTACTTTTTGGAATTTCTGTCTTCTGATGGAAAGATATGCGAATGGAAAAAGATTTGTATCCGCTGATATCGGAGTGGAAATCATGCGAAAAAAAATGCATCATCACCTTGCATTTCCCCCTCTGCCTTTGGAAACAGTTCGCTTTCAATCTGGAATGCACAAATACAATCAATTTATTTACAATAATTTAAAGTATTTTATATAAATAATTTTACCCCATTCGAAAAAAATACCGACAAGAGACGAACATATCGGAAAAATGACTACTTTTGCAGTCCGAAATTATAAACTATAACAATAATTATGTACGCAATTGTAGAAATAGCAGGGCAACAATTTAAGATTGAAGAGAATCAGAAGATTTTCGTTCACCGCCTGAATGCTGAAGAAGGGTCAAAAGTGAATTTTGACAGAGTAATGTTGGTTGATAACAACGGTTCTGTGAAAGTGGGCACCCCCACCGTCAGTGGTGCGAAGGTATCGGCTACCGTTTTGAGCCATTTGAAAGGAGACAAGGTTCTTGTATTCAAGAAAATCCGCAGAAAAGGATACCAGAAATGCAATGGACACCGTCAGTACCTGAGTCAGATCCAGATTGAAAAAATCGACGCTTAATAAATTTAGTAACAACAACGTAAAAAAGAAAAGCCATGGCACATAAAAAAGGTGTGGGTAGTACCCAGAACGGCCGCGAATCCGAAAGCAAACGTTTAGGAATTAAAATTTATGGCGGTCAATTTGCAAAAGCCGGTAACATCATCGTCCGTCAACGCGGAACTTTGCACAAACCGGGTGAAAACGTGGGTCTTGGAAAGGATCATACCATCTTCTCACTGATTGACGGTGTGGTTTGTTTCAAGAAAAAAGCTCAGGGCAAATCCTATGTATCCGTACTCCCGATGGGAGAAAGCGCCCAGAACTAATCTGTTTTCCATACAGTAAACACAGACTGCACCAATTCGATTGGTGCAGTTTTTATTTAAAAAATGACTCATCTTAAAAAATACCATCCATGAAAAAAATTAAAATTGCACTCCTCGCCTTCTGCAGCATCTGCCTGGCAAACACCAATGCCCAATCCATTGAAATACACGACTTCTTCAACAGCGACAAAACATTCGCCAATGGAGATACGCTGGAATTCTTTATCGGTTCGTTGGAACAGAAGTATGAAAACATTTTCGTGTCTGTCAAAAACATCAGCATGAATACAATACACGTCAACCTTAAACAAACCGTACTGAACCGCCTTGAAAATGCCATATACTCCTTTTGCTGGGGAACCTGTTACGACGACCCCATGACAAGCACTTTGGTGGGAGATCCCGAAATGGCAGTGGAAATCAACAGCGGAAGTTTGGCCTCGGAACTCTGCATCTGCGATTTCTGCGCCAATGGCACTGCCGGTGTAACCTACGTTCGCTATACCTTTTTCGATCAGAACAATCCCGATGACTCCTGCTGTTTTATTGTCAAATACAATGACGCCAAGGTAGGCATTTCTGAAACGGAAGCACCCGCCATCCACTTGTCCGCCTTCCCCAACCCTGCAACAGACTGCATCCGCATCCGCGTTGAGCAGATGCAAATACCGGAACAGGCCATGCTTCGCGTTTGCGACATAAAGGGAGCCGTTCTCTTCGAAGGAGCGTTCACCGGACAGGAAATGGACATACCTACCGGTAACTGGAGCAACGGAACCTATTTCTGCTCTCTGATTGACCCAAGAGGCACTTTGGAAGTAAAACAATTCAACATACAAAGATAAACGGCATGAAACAACGCGTATTGGTCACCGGAGGTACCGGATATATCGGTTCACACACCGTAATTGCCCTGTTGGAACAGGGACATGAAGTGGTCATTGCCGACAATCTTTCCAACTCTGAACGGAAAGTACTGGACCGCATTGAAAAAATCAGCGGGAAACGCCCCGCTTTCGAAGAAATCGATTTGTCCGAGCCCGAGGCCTGCCACCGCCTGTTCGAACAGCACGGACTGGATACCGTCATTCACTTTGCAGCCCATAAATACGTGAACGAATCCGTACAGCAGCCCCTGCGCTACTACCGCAACAATTTCGGCAGCACACTCAACCTGCTGACCGAAATGCAGCGGCACGAAGTCAAAAGGTTCATTTTTTCCTCTTCCTGCACTGTATACGGAGAGCCGGATCAATTGCCTGTTACAGAGGAATTCCCGGTCAAAAAAGCCATGTCGCCCTATGGAAACACCAAACAGGTGATAGAAGAAATCCTTTCCGACTGTTGCAAGGCACAACCCGATCTGCAGGTCACCGCACTCCGCTATTTCAACCCCATAGGTGCGCATCCATCGGGAGAAATCGGAGAAAATCCCCACGGTATTCCCCAAAATCTGCTTCCCTACCTGACTCAGACAGCCATCGGCATGAGGGAATGCCTGTCCGTATACGGCGACGACTACGACACAGCGGACGGCAGCTGCATACGCGACTACATCCATGTGTATGACCTGGCCAAGGCCCATGTAAAGGCCATGGACCGCATGACATCCTGCCACAGACCCTCCAACTACGAAGTATTCAACATCGGGACCGGACACGGATACACCGTACTGGAACTCATACACACTTTTGAAAAAGTGAGCGGCATCCGCTTGAACTACAAGATTGCGGGAAGACGCGAAGGGGATATTCCCCAGATATGGGCCGATACACGCAAAGCCCATGACGTCCTCGGTTGGGAAGCCGAATACGGATTGGAAGACATGCTCCGTTCCGCATGGATGTGGGAACAGAAAATGAAACAGGAGTAAAATGTACGAGTCTGCCCTCCATACGGAAAAGAGCATTGCTGTTGTCATTCCCTGCTACAAAGTGGAATCACAAATCGCTGAAGTTCTTTCAACGGTTCCGTCTTTCGTGGACCGCATCATCACTGTCGATGACTGCTCTCCGGACCGGACCGGCACCCTCCTGGACGAAGCGGCAGCGAACGACGCACGCATCTGCGTGATTCACCACGAAAACAATCAGGGAGTAGGTGGAGCTGTATGCAGCGGATTCCGCAAAGCCCTGGAATGGGATGCGGACATTATCGTCAAAATGGATGGAGATGGTCAGATGGACGCCTCCTATATAGAAAAAATGGCGGAAATTCTCACCACCACCCCCTACGATTTCGTCAAGGGAAACCGTTTTCACGACCGCAGACACATTGACCGCATGCCGACCGTACGCCGCATCGGAAACATGGGCATGGGATTCCTCATCAAAATGGCTTCCGGATACTGGAACATCAGCGACCCGACCAATGGATATTTTGCCATCCGCAAGGAAACACTGCAACAGATTGAATGGTCGAATCTGTCGCCCCGTTTTTTCTTCGAAAGTTCGCTCATCATAGAATTGTACTACGTCGGCGCCCGCATCAAAGACCTGGCCATGCCAGCCATTTACGGGAACGAGAAATCCAATCTCTCCGTAACCCAAACATTGCTGACTTTCCCGTACAAACTCTGCAAGGCTTTCTTTCACCGTATCCGCATGCGCTATTTCATCTGTGATTTCAACATCAACTCCCTGTATATTCTTTTCGGGAGCCCGCTTTTCCTGTTCGGAATCATCTTCGGCCTGTGCAAATGGATTCACTACACCCGACTGCAGGCCCTCACTCCTACCGGTACTATCATGATAGCCGTACTGAGTGTAGTATTGGGATTCCAGATGCTGCTGGCTTCCATACAGTATGATATTACGGCCGGAAATCCTTTTGAAAAAGGAAGGGAATAAATAGTAGATATCTACCTTTTATTCTGCATATTCAATTCGGTAAAAATCCGGGTAGTGGAAGCATAATGATCCGAAGCCTTCTTTCGGATGACATTATGCCCCCAGGGTTCCAGTGTGCCGGAACAGAAGATGTAGTCAATCCGGAAACGAAGCAGGCGGTTCATCACAAAGGTATTGCCTCTACCTACACCGCTGCTGACAAAAGAATCCGTCAAACGACGACTGAAACTTCGGTAGGTATAAGACCAGGGAGTATCGTTGAAATCTCCACACAAAATAACCGGATACGGAGATTGATCTACGTGGGCTACAATGGTATCCACCTGTTTGCAACGCACATCATAGGCCGCTTTCAATTTCTTCAGGATGCGCTTGGATCCCGCTTTCAGATCCTCTTCCTGAGGAGAAGCATCCACCGTAGTGACACTGAGGGCAAAACGGTAATCTTCCTCTTGGAAACGTATAGACTGCAGATGCAGATTGTAGACTCTGAAGGTATCGACTCCTATGAGAATATCGGCATACAGGGCCGAACGGCGGTCCAAAATGCCGGGGACTCCGATATAACCGGATTGAAGTACAGGATATTTGGATAGGATGACATTTCCCAAATAATGTCTCGATTCAGGCAATGTGGAAGGAACAATGTTTACATGCTCCGGTAACTGTTTCCGCAAAAGGGAAGTCGTAGGAAAGCGGGTGTCGGATGTATGATAATACTCCTGCAGGCACAGTATATCCGGCTTTTCGTCCGATATGATGTTCAGCATGCTATCCCTGTAATCCGTACACAAAGAGGGATCTTCAGCCGATTTTCCCTTGTAGATACCGAAAAGCTGCACATTGTAGGTCATGATGTCCGTACGCAGCATTTTCTGATACGGCAAGTCGGAGGCCACTCCGGAATAAGGATAATAACGCATCAGGTAGGGAATTCCTGCTATGACGGTCAAAAACGGCAGCAAGAAAAAAAGATGCCGCTGCACCAACCAGTATACAATACACAACAAATTGATAATCAAAATATATGGATACATCAAACCGGATAGGGCGATGATCAGGCTGCGGTCTGGAGAAACAAAATCAGCTAAATACGACAATATTAGCAGCAGGACTGAAAAAACGGTAAACAACAGCATCAACAGGTTCCACCAACTAAAACTTTTTTTATGAGAGAACTTTTTCGAAGCCATAGTTACCAGTTCGTTTCTTTATTACTGCTTTTGAAAAGAAAATCCTTCTCTTCCTCCGTGAGATTCTGATAACCGGATTTGGACACCTTGTCCAGAATCTCGTCAATGCGACGGCGGTTTTCTGCCCGTTCACGGTTGAATTCTTCGTCCGTTTTCGGACGGCGGGAAGATTCGGCATGCATGGACCGGCTGGAACGACGAGCCTCTCTTCTTTCCCTTCTGCGCTCCAGAAACTGTTGCCACCGATCCTTCCATGCGGCACCGTCTTCTGAAAAATCATCATCATAGGTGTCGTAATAACCGTAAGATTCTCCCTCACGGTCTTTTTTTCGCCACCACCATATCAGCAACAGACCGAAGACCATGCCACCCAAATGGGCAAAATGGGCCACTCCGTCGGCCGTTCCGAAAATACCGGAACCCAATTCGATCAGACCGAAAATCAGGACAAACCACTTGGCTCGGATAGGGAAAAGGAAATAGAGATACACTCTGTCGTTAGGGAATAACACTCCGAAGGCCAGCAACAAACCGTATATGGAACCGGAAGCTCCGACAATGTTGGGGATCCCGGCATAATAATCCATATAATTATTCAGGAAACGGTTCACTTCCTCAATGGCATTCACATTTTGGGGTTGCTGGGACAAAATGCCGACATTCTGACGGAATACGGCAAACTGATCCCATATATCGCCGGATTGCGGATTGAGCATGAACTGGTGGTTTTGCAACAAACGGGACAGATGTTCCACATCCGTTGACTGTATGCAGGACTGTATCAAAGCCATATCCGGTCCCAATTGCACTGATACTATCAGATAGTGGGTCAGGGCCGCTCCTATCCCGGTCAGGATGTAGTAAACGATAAAACGGCGACCTCCCCAATAATTTTCAATGACAGAACCGAACATCCACAATGCAAACATATTGAAAAACAAATGCTCGAAATTCGCATGCATGAACATGTATGTGAGGAACTGAAAAGGATAGAAATGGGAGGAACGCATATAATGCAGTCCCATCAAATCATTCAGGTCGAATCCGAATGCACTCTTGAGTGCCCACATGGCGAAATAACACAGAGTATTGATAATCAATAGATTCTTTGTTACCACTGGCAGAAAGGAAAACCGACCGGGTGAATAGGTGTCGCTCATTTTTGCGTTTTCTTTTTGCAGATTCTCATTCTCTACTTGCCCTTGATTTCCGGATAAAACAGTGAATCTGCACAACGATCTTGCCCGGAAAATTGAACTGCAAAATTACAAACTATATTGATATCCTCGTCACAAGTTGGCTGTTTTTTCCCGATAATGATGATTTTTTTCTATTTACAAGGGTTCTGTATTCATATTTTAAGTACTTTTGCAATCGCTAATTTTATTTTTTTTAACTATTATTTTTTGTACTTATGAAAAAAAATCTGTTTACAATCATTCTGCTGTCCGTAGCATTGGTATGCAGCACTTCCTGCAACAAGGAGGAGGGAAAAAATGAAGAAAAAAAATTCGGAGTTCCTACTCCTAGCGAAAATGTAGATTATCAACTGCGTGTATATCTCACCGAGACACAACTCCACTATCTGAATTGCGATATCACCGTCAATGTGCCGGGTAAAGAAGAACAGACCTTTGACCTGAAAACCACGGATTGTCACATGGACATCGCTGACCCTGACATTGATGAGAACATCATCGGTTTGTCCGGCATAGTAGACCCCCAGCCTCAAATTTATGTATGTACTTTCGACTACAACGGACTCCCGGCCGGTGAAGCCAAAGCCAGAGTGAATTTTGGCCGTAACACCGTTGAATGCGAAGACTCTACGGAAACCGTGGACATCGTCCTAGGAGCTCTTTGGAGAGCAAGAGCACAAGGCCAAAGCTACAGACAGATGGGAAGCGACAACAGCGTATACGGAGGTGTGTATGTCCGGAATCTGGAAGAATTCCTCCAGACCGTTGGAAGTTCCTTTGAAACGACATTCAGTTTTTAAATCCTACCAACACTATAATCCAGCGCTAAAGTTTGCGCGACTGCTTGTCAAAGGATTTAGCCATTTGCTGGTTGAATTTAGGTTTTAAAATAACAAACACTAAAACAAAAGGATAAGCCATATAAAAGGCTTATCCTTTTATAATATTCTGTCCTGATAAAGTCTGTTCAGATATCTGTACTGTGTTATGGAACAAGCAAAACAAGGCGGAGCCCAAAAGCGTTGAAGTAATAGCCTGGATGGAGGTGCCGTTGTAGTAGTGCCTGGTGTAGTTGCCGGATGACTTGTTGCATTTCATGTGCTGGATTTTCAAATTGCAAAGGTTCAGCATTTTTCCATATCATTTCGCACATTTGTGCGGAAATATGAAAAATATTTTCAGCAATGAGGGGAAGGAAAGTAATTCGTATTTTATGTACTTTTGCAAATTGAATTTTGCAGAAAAAAGGATTTTATTTTGAAACATCAAATGAATTTCAGATACTATGCATGGGGCTTGCTGCTGATACTGACGGCAGAAATGGAAGCCCAAACAATTTCAGCAGACCGCATGTCCCGACGATTTTCGGGAGAAGCTGAATTTGTGCGTTTGCAGAAAACAGAAACAATGCACAAGGCGGAGGACGAATTTCTCTATTCTGTAGGCGACCGATATCCTTCCAGCCTGGATATGGTACAAGATGGACAAAAAGTGGAATTACCGGACGGCAGCACCATATACAGACTAGCCTTCACGGCGCCGAAAGCCCGTTTTATGGACATATCCTATAAACAGTTTCAAATGCCAGCCGGCGGCTACCTCTATCTTTACCAGCCTGCCACCCGCGCTTACCAAGGGCCCTATACATCTGAAGGCATTTCCGATAGTCTGGGATTCAGCACCGACCTGCTGGAAGGTGACAGCATCGAACTGCTGTGCTACGAACCTCGCAGCGGAAAAGGACAGACACGGATTGCCCTGCATTGTGTCATTGCCGGACAAAAAGCTTTTTTCAACAGCGACGAGACCCCTTCCTGCCTGATCAACACGGCCTGTGAGGAAGCGCAGGCATACCGGGACATCGTACAATCCGTAGTGCTGATTTACATGGACGGATACCTGTGTAGCGGGACCCTCATCAACAACACGGCCCGAGATGGAACCCCCTACATCCTGACAGCCGCCCACTGCATGGAAGACATCTCCTATCCCCAGACTGGAAGCTGGAAATTCTATTTCAACATACAGTCGGCGTCCTGCCAGTCGAACACAGACGGACCAAGTCTATACGGTTTTGATTTGCAGGAAATTACAGGATGTAAAATCGTTTCAAAGGGAGAATATTCCGATTTCATGCTACTCCAATTGAACCAGCAGATTCCGGATTCCTACAGGGCATACTACTGCGGATGGGACCGCAGAAACAGCGCTCCCAATGGTGTGGTCGGCATACACCACCCGATGGGAGATTACAAAAAATTCAGCCGAAGTTCGCAAACGCCCACCACAACCAACTGCAGTGCGGTAGGTTACAACCGCATGGCATTCTGGTACTTTTCCTGGGACAGAGGCATCGCCTTCCCCGGTTCCTCCGGTTCAGGACTTTTCAATGCCAGCACTCAAAGGCTGATCGGAACTTTGACAGCCATCAACAATGTGGGATGCTCCGAATCGCCCAAATACAGGAACAATTGGTACGGAAAACTGTCCTACCACTGGTTTGCCAATAATGAAAACAAGCGGAACGAACAACTGAAACCCTGGCTGGATCCGATAGGAAGCGGAGCTCTTTACATGGATGGAAGTTACCGGCAAAGTTTGGGGGCTGCGCAGACATTGCCACAGGCCGGGCACTTGGAAATCTCCCCCAACCCGAGTGACGGAAAAGTGGTATTGAACGGACCGTGGCAAGGAAGTGCCGAAGGAGAAGTGTACAGCATGACCGGACAAAAAGTTGGCAAATTCCAGCTTTCCCAGGCAGGCGATGCCACCGATTTATCCTCCCTATCAGAAGGCATCTATCTCATTTTGTTGAAAACGGCACAGGGAATGTACCGTGGAAAACTGCATCTGTTGCATCCCTAAATGGAAACACCCGCCGTTTTTTTTGCCATTCCGGCTATGGAAGAGCCCGAATTGGGCCACACCTTAGAGTGTGTTGCCAAACAGGACTACCCGGGTCCCATGAAGGTCGCCGTATGCGTCAACCAGCCGCAGAGCGACTATGATACTTCCGTACATGCAGAACGGACGGCTTGCAATGCTGCTACCTGGGATCAATTACAGCAAAATCCCTGGAAATTGGAACTGATTCCGATTGACCGTTTCAGCCCGGGTAAAGCCTGGACCGGAAAAAATGCCGGAGTAGGGATTGCGCGTCAAACCTGCGTAGAAGCGCTTCTGCCCTTTGCTTCCGACTCGGATATTCTGATCAGCATGGATGCTGACACTCTTTTCGACACTGACTACGTGACACGCATAGTGGAAATCTTTCAGAGAAACAGAAAGACCATCGCTGTCAATCCTCCTTACCACCACTTCCTGAGCGGAAACGAAAGCCGAGACCGGGCCATGTTGCGTTATGAAATATACATGCGCACCTTCCTTATTCAATTGCTGCGCATCGCTTCCCCTTATGCTTTCACCGCTTTGGGATCGGCCATCTGTTGCCGTATCGGAAATTACCGTAAAGTAGGCGGTTTTGATGCCAGACAGGCGGGTGAAGACTTTTATTTTCTGCAGAAAATTGTCAAAAGCGGACATCTGGAAGTGGCAGTTGACTGCTGCGTTTACCCTTCTTCCCGCCTATCCGAAAGGGTACCCTTCGGTACCGGACCGGCCATACGCGATCTGCAGCAGGCCCATCCTACAAACCGATACCCTCTGTTTTCCCCTCAGGCTTTTGACGCCATTGCCGAAAGCTACCGTCTCATACCGGAATTGCAGAAAGGTCCCGTCTCTACTCCATTGACTGATTTCATAGACCAAACCTCCGGACAAAACGGGATATGGGAAAAACTGAGGAAAAACTATCCCGGCCCGGATGCCTTCGCCAAAGCTTTCCACCAAAAAGCGGACGGACTGCGGATTTTCCAGTTTCTGCGACATTATGCCGCCACTCATCCAACCTCTGACGAAGAGCTGCTGAAACGCCTGGCTCCTTCCCTTCTGCTTCCCTCCGATTTTTGTTTCGATACAGCCCCCCTTTCCCTTTTGGAAGAGATACGCCTGCATCTGGAAGCCACGGAAATCCGCAGCCGGAACAAACAATCTGAAAAGTAACGGATTCTTTCTACCCTATAGCCGGCTTCAACAGACCGAACAGCAGGCATGCCACCGCAAAGGTTACGGCAATATTGAATCCCTGTGCTGTCAGGAAAGCTTTGAGCGAAGCCCGGTTTTCTTTGGAGAAAATTTCTTTAAAACGGGTCTCCAGACCTATGCAGACAAAGGCAATGGAAAAGAAAATTCCCTGAAAATTCTTGGCCAGATCCTTGTAAGCAATATCCGTACCGGGAACTTTACCGCTGAACCAGATACTGAATACAACGGAAGCAATCACCATTCCGACCACGAATTTGGGAAAACGATCCCAAATGACCCGACCGGACACTTTCTCCACCTTATCTTTCTGACGGAAGGACCAGTAGAGAGAAATAAGGAAAGCAGCCACTCCGATCAGCACATTTTGAGAGGCTTTTACAATAACCGCCGTCTCACCGGCTTCCTCTCCCAATAATCCGCCGGAAGCAGCCACTGCCGCTGTCGTATCTATAGTACCGCCCATCCAGGCACCGCCGATTTGGGCAATCACGTGAGGATCGTTGAAAAGCAGGGGAAGAATCAGTTTGGCCAGTAACGGCATCAGATACAGCATGGGGATGGCAATCACCATGACAAGGGATACCACATAACTCAATTTCTTTTCATCCCCTTTGATGGTTCCACAAGTGGCGATGGCCGCCGAAACTCCACAGATGGAAACGGAAGAGGCCAGCATAGTAGCCATTTCATCGTCCACGCCGAAACGTTTGCGGGCCACCCAAAAAGCGAAATACCATACACAGAAAACCACGATGAGCGCCTGTCCCAGACCATAGGCTCCGGATTTCATGATTTCACTGAAAATCACTGTAGCACCCAAGCACACAATACCGATTTTAATGTAGAATTCGCTCTGTATGGCCGGTTTGAGCCAGGCAGGTACTTTGAAGCAATTGCTGACAATCAGACCGAACAGCACAGCAAACAGCACGGATTCCAATCCATACTTCTTGCAGAAAGGAATACTGGCACACAACTGGGCCAGCATGGTCAACAGAAAAATGACCAGAAAAGACAGGAAAATGCCTTTGACAGGCTTGTGCAGTACCAAGGCGGAAAAATACACAATCACCAGCAGGAAGACAAATACGTACACTGTGTTCAGCCAAGCCGTAGGCGTGGTTAATCCCTGGATGTTTATCATCTTGGGAATATGGGTAGGAAACAGAACGGCCAAAGCCAGAATCAGAAAGCCGATGAGAACAATCAGCCATTCTTCACCAAACAATTTGGAACAAATACTGCATTTTTTCATTTGAGTCATAGTCATTTTTATGAATTAAAACTTGTAATTCAGCATCAGCATGATACGATGAGTATCATCCGAAGCATCATTTTCTTTGTTGCCCACTTGCTGACGTATCAGAGAATAAGAAGCTCTGAACTGCAGAGAAGCGCAAGGCCAGTACTGCAAACCCAGGCTGCAGACCTTTTCATCGCTGCTGTTGTCCCCGACAGGAGAAGGCGTACTGCCTTTGTGGAAAGCATCGTAGCGTAGGAAGGGCATCAGACGCTGTTCCAGATTCCGGCATTGGAAACGAAACCAATAACCTGCTACGGCATAGTAGCCATCGGTAAACAGGTCAAAAACCGGCACGATAGAGTCGCCATCCACACCGGTTTGAGCCCAGATGTACTCACCACGGACGATCAGGCGTTCATCCTTCCACTGCAAACCCAAACCCATGCGGTCGCGGGTGCGTCCGTCGTTGTAAGTTCCGCTGTAGAGAGAAGCAGACAAGGTCAGAGGCTCCAGCATGGGATGGATATCAAGGCGGCCCACGATATCCTTTTGCTTGTTGTTGTCCAATCCATTGGGACCGTTTCCGTTAAAAATTCCCAAACTGTATTCCACAATATGGAACGGCTTTTCGTCGCCTACTTCAAACAATTTTCCACTTGCCATCACACCGATGTCACGGCCCAGTTTTCCGACCCCACAGACGTCGCTGTAACCGACCATTTTCGTAATAACATCGCTATAATCACAGGCTTCCAAATCCATGGGGGCAATGGGACTTTCCATGGAAAAAGGTAATTTGTATTGTCCGACCTGCAGGCTGAAAGCATCACAACATTTGATTTTTACGTAAGCATCCACCAGCATGGGGCTGTTTCCGAAGTCGCCTTGCACTTTGTACGACAGCCAGTCTGTCAGATTTCCGGATGCTACCAGACGGGCCCTGCGGATACGGAAACTGGATGTTGTCAGTCCTTCATCCTGAATGTCGGCCTGGTATTGAGTCTGTATCCAGCCACCGATTTTCAATTTTTGCGACTGCGCATCAACCGACAACAGGCCGGCGCAGATCAGACAAAATAACAATAATTTTTTCATGGTTTGACATATTTATGTTTTGAGATGCAAAAGTAACTTTTCCCAGACAAAGCAGAGTCAGTTTTTGAAACAAAAACTGTAAAGAAAAAAATTATTACTGTCATATATTGCACAAGTATTTCATTTTTTAGTACTTTTGCAGCATGAAAATGAGTTGGGAAATAATGGCCATCACCCTATTGCTGGCAGGCAATGTGGTTTTTCTGCTGCTTTGGATTCACAGCCGGATGGCCTATCGGAAATTATTGAAACTGAAATTGGAGAAGGAAGAAGAATTGTTTCATGTTCCTTCAGGAACCGATTTCAAGTCCGTGCAGCCTCAGGACTATACCGATACCCAACTGCTGATCAACCTAAAGCATCTGTTCCGGAAGGAAAAGATATTTCTGGAGCCGGATTTGGGAATCAACGATGTGGCAAAAAAACTCGGATGCAGCAAAGCGGCCGTTTCGAAAGCCATCAACACCCATCTGCACAAAAATTTCCCTACCCTGCTGAACGATTACCGCATAGAGGAATCCATACGTCTGTTGTCCGACAAGGAAACCCAGAACTACAAAATGGAAGTCATCAGCACTATGAGCGGATACAAAAACCGCCAGGTGTTCCACGCTGCTTTTAAAAAAGCAACGGGAATCACTCCTAACCATTTCCGCGACATCAGCCGGAAGGAAACAGCCTCTTCCCCTACGGAAATCTAAAAATCATTTTGTTTCAAGGATTTGAAAGCACTTCCCAGGTGACAGACAATGTCACCGGCCAGGAGACTTTCTTCCGATTGTACGTCCAATGCCATATCCCCTGCCAATCCGTGCAGAAACACACCCAGGCAGGCGGCGTCGGCCGGAGCATATCCCTGTGCCATCAACGAAAGAATCAAACCGGCGAGCACGTCTCCACTTCCGCCCGTAGCCATGCCCGGATTGCCGCTGGTATTGAAATAGACTTTCCCGGAAGGGCAGACCACAGCAGTGAATGCACCCTTAATCAGACAGATACAGGAATGTACCGAGGCAAAACACCGCGTTTTTTCCAAACGATCAAACGCATCGGCAGAGGGACCTATCAGGCGCTCCAACTCTCCGGGATGTGGTGTCAGAACGGACATGGACGGAAGAAACTCCAGACAGGTGGGATCTTCCGCCAACAAATTTAAAGCATCCGCATCACACAGAATGGGACGACGGTAAAATTGAAGAAGTTGCTTCAATGTCCGTTTGGCTCCCTCGCTTTTTCCCAGTCCTGGACCTATACCTATGGCTGTATATTTTTCCAAAGTTTTGATTTCCAATGAAGAAACATGATTTTCCTCGACATCGCACTCGACCATGGCTTCCGCCACAGTCGACTGGAGTACAGCATAGCCGCATTTCGGCACATGCACGGTCAGCAAACCTGCACCGCCCCGGAGACAGGCACTGGCAGCCAAACGGGCAGCACCCATCATACCAAGGCTTCCGGATACCAAAAGTGCATGACCATAATCTCCTTTATGGGAAAACAAAGCTCTTTCCCTACACAAAGGCCTGAGAAATTCCTTGGTCAGAAAATCACAGGAGGAGTTTGCTTCATAGCCGATTTGCAGAGCCGATTCTTTATCCAATTTCATGGCATTTCCTTATTCGTGACGGGACGTTCCCCTAAACAACTGATGCGAGATGCGCAGTACGGGCACGGACATGGCCGGCAACGTAATCAGCAGGACAACCGCAAAAATGCAGACAACATCCCACAGGTGTATATCAACCGGATAATAATTCAAAAGATAACCCTCGCCTCCGAAACGGATCAGATGAAAGGTTTTCTGCATCCAACAGAACAGAAAACCTACCGACATTCCAATCAGGGTACCGAAACCACTGATCAGACATCCTTCTGTCATAAAGACCTTGCGTATCAGCGGCAGATCGGCCCCCATGGCATAGAATACAGACAGGTCCTTTTTCTTGTCCAGCACCAGAATGGCCATCATACCAATCATATTGAATGAGGCTATCAGCAGTATGAAGGATAATATGGCGAAGATGACCCATTTCTCGGAACGCATCACCTTGTACAATTCTTCTTCCTGCTGGAAGACATCCCGGACACGGATACTGTCACCGACGATTTCGGCTATACGAGCCCTGATTTTGGGCAGAGAAGCCTTTTCATCCGTACGGATTTCCAAGGAAGTCATTTCATTATCATGCAGGGTCAAACGGCGGACAAAACTGATGGGAACAAATACATAATCGGCATCGTAATCCGTAGCGGTTCCGAAACAACCTACCGGAGTAAGCTGTTCCACCTGCATGCCCTGCATGGGATTTCCGGCATTCAACCGACGGGTACGGTCTGGATAATACACAGAAAGACTATTGCTTACAAACTCGGAGATTCCGCAATGCAGCCGACTCTCCACTCCGACTCCCACCACCGCCAGAGGAAACCCCTGATAATCCAGACGGAACTGTCCTGAAAGCAGCGTGGTATCTATGCGTTTAAGACGTGCATAATCCGGCTCCACCCCTTTCAGATGCACAATGAACTGCCTGTCCTCATACATCATCACCGCCATATCCGTATACACCTCAGAAACATATGCCACCCCCTGAATATTGCGGATACGTTCCAACTGCTCTTCACTCAGGGTAAAATTCTTTCCCTCATTGGGAATCAATTCCAAATCGGCATGGAAGGTATTGAAATGATCGGTCACGAACTGCTGCAATCCGTTGAACACGGACAATATGACAAACAATGCCGCGGTACACACGGCCACACTCACCAGCGAAATCCAGGATATGAGCTGTATCAGCTGATGGGATTTGGACGAGAGCAGGTAGCGTTTGGCAATAAAAAAGTGAACACTCACTGTTTTAGCAGATTATCTATGTTTTCGATGTAATCCAATGTGTCATCCAAAACGAAGGCCAACTCCGGTATGATGCGTAACTGATTTTTCACCCTCTGCCCCAAACGGAAGCGGATATCCTTGTTGTTTTCTTCCAAGGCCTTCATTACCGACTGTTTGTCGTTGACGGCGAACACACTGACGTAAACTCTGGCATAGGAAAAATCACGCGTCACGTTTACTCGGGTAACCGTCAGCATTCCATGTCCCTGGTATAAAGAAGGGTCATGCTGGAACAATTCGGCGATTTCCTTTTGAATAAGGCGATTTATTTTTTGCTGTCTTGTTGATTCCATATCAAGATTCTTTACATTGGTAAATGTCCGGATACTGACGTCCCAGTTCGTCATAATCCATGCCACAGCCGACAATGAATTCGTTCGAAATGGAAAAACCCGTATACCGGATGGGAATATGCTCCCTGTATTTTCCCTGCTTGAAGGTCAAAGCTGCAACTTCTGCATCCAGCACCCCGCAAGACGTCAGGTGCCCGAACAGATAAGCTATCGTCCGTCCGGTATCGACAATGTCTTCCACCACCAGCACACGCCTTCCCTTCAGACGTTCCTCCGGAAGTCCTATGACCTCCTTCATCTTTTCCGAACGGGTGCCCGTATAGGAACGGTATTTGACACAACATACTTCCACCGGAATCCGGAGACGTTTCATCAACTCCACGGCAAAAAACATGGCTCCGTTCAACATGATCAGCAGAATGGGACAATCACCGGCATAATCTTCCGAAATCTGATCGGCCATTTCCCCAATGCGCCTTTCAATTTCCTCCCGGGAAATATACGGCACAAAGCATTTGTCGTGGATGCGTATTTCCCGCATATCAACTGTGTGCGTAAATATCTTTCAGATCCTTTTCGTACTTTTTCAGAATGACTCGGCGCTTCAGTTTCAGCGTCTGTGACAATTCACCGCTGTCGCTGGACCACTCATCGGCAACAATGTGGACACGCTTCAGCTGTTCGTGAGGCGCCAGCGTTTCATTGATCTGATTCACCTCCTGCATGATACAATCTTTCACCTCCGACAGGGAAACCAAGTCCGCATCATTACGGTAAGAGAGTTTGCGCTTTTTGGCCCATTTGTGCAGATAAGACCAGTCCGGAACAATCAGCGCGGATGCAAACTTTTCGTTTTCACCCACCACCATGATGTTTCCTATAAAGGGAGATTCCTTGAAACGATTCTCCAACACCTGCGGCGCAATGTATTTGCCGGCAGAAAGCTTGAAGATTTCCTTTTTCCGGTCTGTAATGCGCAGATAGCCGTCCTTGGTCAGTTCACCTATGTCTCCGGTATGGAACCATCCGTCTTCATCAATGGCCTCCCGGGTAGCTTCCGGATTGTTGTAATAACCCAGCATCAGACAGACACCCTTGGTCAGGATTTCACCGTCCTCACTGAATTTCACATCAATACCAGGGAAAATCTTTCCGACCGTACCGATAACGATTTCCATGTCTTTCGGATTGTTCACGGCAATCACAGGGGAAGTCTCTGTCATTCCGTAACCTTCGAAAATATACATTTTGGCCGCGGTATACAGACGGATGATTTTTTCCTGAATGGAAGACCCGCCGGACACTATCAGCAGTTCGTGCCCTCCCAAAGCTTCGCGCCATTTGGAATAGACCAGTTTGTCCGCTATGGCATAACGCAATTTGTATAAAGGATCTTTCCGTCTGTAATCAAACTTCTGGGCAATACGGAAAGCCCAACGGTATATCAGACGGGACACTCCATTGAGATCCTTTCCTGCCGCCTCCAATTTACCATACATCATTTCCATAACACGAGGCACCGCACAAAAACCGTCGGCACTCACCTCTTTCATATCCCGGGCTATGGTTCCCAAGCCTTCGGCATAGTATGTACTGATTCCGAGATACTGGTATTCGTAATTCATGCCGCGCTCGTAGATGTGGCAGAGCGGAAGGAAACTGAGCATCTTGTGCGTATGGTTCTTGATTTCCATATTGGCATGTCCTATTGCATTAACAACCAATCCAATATGAGAAAGCATCACACCTTTGGGAGCTGCTGTAGTACCGGATGTATAGATAATGGTACACATTTCCTCCGGACGGATGTTCTTTTTGTTTTCTTCTATGACGGGAGCAAACTCGGAAGCTTTTTCTTCTCCCAATTTCAGAATTTCCTCCCAATTGCGCTGTCCTTCAATCGGATTGACGGTAAACACCTCCGGACGCGGAGATATTTCATCCACGACAGGCCCCACCTGACGGAAGATTTTTTCGTTTCCGATAAATACGGCGCGGGCTTCACTGTGCGTCAATATGTGTTTGTAATCTTCCTTGCTCAAAGTGGGATACACAGGAATGGAAACCATGTGAGCCAAAGCAAGTGCCATATCCAGGAAGTTCCATTCCGGACGGTTCTGTGTGATGATAATCACTCTGTCCCCCGCTTGAAAACCGGAAGCCAGCAGCCCATAGGCCAGATGGTGGGATATGCGGTAATAGTCATCCACGCTGTATTTCACCCAGCCATCAGACTTGCGAATGGAAAGGATGTCGTCCTTGAATGCATATTTTTCCTTTAACTGCTCTAATAAATCAAATGTTCTTTTTACTTCCATTGTGTCTTTATTGTTTGTTTTCATCCTCACTGCGATGAAGCGACTTACCAAAAGGATTGTTCAAAAGGGAAATATTAATCTGTTTGAAACTGAATGATTGTTCCTTTTTCTCTTTGTGATTGTAAATTTCGTCAATCAGATCTTTGTATTTGATCATCAATACATTGCGTTTCAGTTTCAAGGTAGGAGAAAGTTCTCCTGTCTGTGGTGACCACTCTTCGGTCACCAGTCGGAAACACTTAATCTGCTCGTGAGGTGCCAGTTCCTTGTTGTACGTATTTATTTCCTTCTGGAAATGCTGCTGCAATTCCGGAATCTGTATCAAATCAGTATTGTCCCTGTAATGCAATTTGTGCTTGTTGGCCCAAAAATGGAGATAATTGTAATTGGGTGAAATCAAGGCCGATGCAAATTTTTCGTTTTCTCCGATAACCATCACATCGTCAATCATTTCCGATTCTTTCAGCTTGTTCTCTATGGATTGGGGAACAATGTATTTACCGGCAGAAAGTTTGAATATTTCCTTTTTCCGATCCGTAATCTTCAGAAACAGGCCATCCACCAGGCGGCCTACATCTCCGGTATGGAACCATCCCTCCTCATCAAAGGCTTTTTTCGTATAGACCTCGTCCTTATAATAGGCTTTCATGACAGAGTCGCCCTTGACCAGGATTTCTCCATCCTCGTCCAATTTAAATTCCATCACAGGGAGCACCGGTCCTACCGTTCCTATCTTGGTATGCCCGGATACCGGATCGTTGACCGCGATGACAGGACCTGTTTCCGTCAGACCGTAGCCTTCGAATACCCTGAGCCCCACCGCCTGAAACAGCCGGATGATTTTTTCGTTGAGTGCGGATCCGCCGCTGATGATGGTCATTTCGTTTCCACCGAATTTTTTTCGGATCTGGGAATACACCAGCACATCGTATACCTTCTGCCACATCCGGTACCATATGTTCTTATGAAAATCATATTTGTAACCGTGCTTCAAAGCCAAGCGGAAAATCCGCTTCCGGACAAACGGAAGATCCTTGCCCGACGAGAGTACCTTTTCATACATCATTTCCATTACCCTCGGAACCGTACAGAATCCGTGGGCTTTCACCTCGGCAGACGACTGCAGTATCAAACCCATGTTATCTACGTAATAAATGCTGATACCCAGGTATTGATAATGGTAATTCATGGTGCGCTCGAATACATGGCAGAGCGGAAGGAAACTGAGCACCCGGCAGGTGGAATCCATGGGTTCCACCCGGACATGGGACAGAAAATTGGAAATGATGTTGCGATGCGTCAGCATGACCCCTTTAGGCACCCCTGTGGTTCCTGAGGTGTACACCATGGTAGCGACATCATCGGGAAGGATACTGTCCTTGATTTCTTTCAGAATGGGAGCATCTTTCCGACGATAGAATATGCCCTGCTTGAAGACAGAAAACAGCACATCCTCGCCTTCGATGGGGTCGAGCGTATATATACGCGGATGTTTCTCGAAAGTCTCAAATGCAGGACGTATACGGTTGTAGATTGCCCTGTTGCCAATAATGACCATTTTGGCATCGGAATGGTTCACAATATAGGTGTAGTCATTCCTGCTCAATGTGGGATACACGGGAATATGTACTACACCCAACATACTCAAAGCCATATCGATGATATTGAATTCCGGTCGATTGTTCGTCACTGTGATTACGTGGTCTCCTTTCCGGAGTCCCAATTCGTAAAATCCGTAACTCATGATCTCGGAATATTTGCAGTAATCACCGATGCTGAACTTTGTCCATTCGCCGTTCCGCTTGGATGCAAGGATGTCTTCTTTTTCGTATTTTTCCGACATCCAGTCCAGTAAATCAAATATCCTATTTATTTCCAAAACCAGCCGAGTTTATTTTATCCTGCAAAAGTACAAAAAATGTAAATAAAAAAAGCGGTCTGAGACCGCTTTTTTTGTCAATCTCATAGAAAGATTATCGTACTACGTTGATTTTTTGCGTAGAGAAACCTTTTTCAGTATTGATTCTTACAATGTAAAGTCCGTTGGAGAAGTTCTGCGTATTCACGTCCACCTGATTGTCGGCGGCAGTGGTCTGATATACTTTCTGACCGACGGCATTGTACACTTCAACGTTTTTGATGGTACCGGCGGCAGAAATAGAGAACTGATCCTGAGCGGGATTCGGATACACGGAAACCGAACGGTCAATGGAACATTCGGGCACATCCACGGCACGGGCGATGTTGATGTCGTCTACGTACAGTTTGGCATTGGAAGCCTCACTGGTGCAATGGAAACCGATGTAATAGTATCCGGGTTTTTCCACTTTGAAACGGGCAGTTCCTTTCAGATAGCTGCGGTCCAGATCGCTTTGGTCGGAACCGACCTGATTGACGATGTTCTCATGCCATGCCAATTCCCACATCAGCGCCTGATATTTCTGTTGATAAGCCCAAGCTACCGTCATTTTCTGAGGTTTCGAGGCATCCGAAGTACCATACCAATAGGACAGTTCGTACGTTTTGTTTGCATCCGGAAAATAAATCAGTTTGGTAAAGAACCAGTCGTTTGCATTGTATTTGGTGTTGCCTGCATACTGCATGCAACCGGTTCCCCGACGGGAATACATCACAGTCTGCACATCCTGCCAAGTGGATTCGTCACGGAAGATGTTGAAAACACGGACACCGGAAATATCGGCTGCAGAGTCAAAACTGTTGTAGTAAGGAATACCGGCAGGACTCACATTGTCGACCACGGTTTTGGGCAGCGTATCGTTGCTGTGGTCCAGATCACCGGGAACATCCACCCACGCCCAGATGGTATCACGGGAACCCTTGGCGAAACTGACACGCTTCGGGAAGGTGATGTGGGCCGTATCCAAAGTCTTCATGTTGCGGTTGACCTTGTAGTTGTTGGCATAGATGTAATCGGAACCCTTGGAGGACTGTATGTACCAGAGGTCAAAGGTATTGACTTCATGACCGCGGTTTTTGATGACAAAAGTCAGATTGACGCTGGTGTCCACATTCTGCATGGGAACTTCAGGGCTCCACATTTCCACGATTTCCATGTCATACTCGTTGACGGCACCCACTTTGATCAGGTCCAATCCGAACACAGCACCGAATTCAATAGTTGATTTGGGGAAGAAATAGGCACGGAAAGCAATGTAGATGTTCTTTCCGACATAGTCTGCCAGCGAATAGGCATAGGATGTCCAGGAAGTGCTGCGGTAGGCAGGGAAAGAATCCAGCACGGTGAAAGATTCCGGATTGGCATCCGTGGTGGAAATCAACACCTGCAGATTGTTGTTCTCACTGCCGGTGAAATTATTGAGATAGAAACTCAGATAATCGCCGTTGGAAATATTCTTGATCTGAGGTGAAATCAGCCAGGAATCGGTACCCTTATTGGGAGCGCCTCCACAGGCAAAAGTGACGAGATTCTTGTTGGTATCGCCATTCGTAGGAGGCGTTACCACGGTTCCGAGAATAGTCTGTCCGGACACATTGATGACCCAACCCTTGGCGTTGTCGCCACAGGAACTACGCATGGTCTGTTTGTGGACAACCGTCCAATTGCTGAGTTCAATCCTGTGATTGTACGTTTCCCAGCCCTCGTAGAAATTCTGAGCCTGCATAAAACCTACGGACAGGAAGAACATCAAAAATAAACTTACTTTCTTCATTTTAAGTTTTATTTAGTTAATAATTAAACATTTCGTATCCATTATTCCTTACTGTGGATTTCCCAGCAAAGTCAAGGGACAACTTTTTTGCAAAAGTACAAACTTTTTTGAAACAAAGGACTGTTTTTGCCTGATTTTTTTTCATGCCGTCCGACAAAAAAACGCTATGCAATGATTTTTTATCTATTTTTGCACTTTGAATTCGCGATGAAGAACTTCCGACACATATGGTTCATTCTGTGTTTTATTCCATGCTGCCTGATGGGACAGGGACGTATCATACTCAGCGGATACGTTCGGGATTCCTTGAGCCGGGAGGCACTGGAAGGAGCCAACATCTACCTGAAAGAAGCATCCTCCGGATGCACGAGCGGAAGCAGAGGAAACTTCCGGATCACACTGGATACCGGATGTTTCACCCTAAAAGTATCCTTTGTAGGATACCGTCCCTTTGAACAGAAAATCAGACTGACGGGAGACCAAAAAATCAATGTGTGGCTCTCCCCTGTCGAAATCGAAGGACAAACCGTCACCGTAACGGCATCCCGCAACGACCAGAATGTAGAAGAAAGTCAGATGGGCAGGACGGAACTGCATATAGAGTCCATCAAGAAAATGCCGGCATTCTTCGGTGAAACCGATGTGCTGAAAAGCATACAGCTGCTCCCCGGCATACAGAGTTCCGGAGAAGGGAATTCGGGTTTTCACGTCAGGGGCGGAAGCATCGACCAGAACCTCATTCTGTTGGACAATGTCAACATCTACAATGCCGGACACCTTTTCGGATTCTTTTCCGTATTCAATCCGGATGCCGTACAGACTGCTGAAGTGATGAAGGGGGACATCCCTGCCAATTACGGAGGACGGCTGTCCTCCGTGCTGAATGTCGTCAGTCCGAACGGGAATGAGCAGTACTGGACCGGCAATGCCGGAATCGGACTGATTTTTTCCGACCTGCACATCGAAGGTCCTCTGGTCAAAGACAAAGCGTCCCTGCTTCTGGCCGGAAGACGTACCTACGTAGATGCTGTCATACAACCTTTTCTGCGACCGACATCCTACCTCAAGGGGCTGAAATTCTATTTCTACGATCTCAACGGCAAACTGAGCTGGTCCATCAATAGAAACAACCAATTGTATCTCAGCGCATACAAAGGATCTGATACCTACGGATTCCGAAGTCCGGATGCCGCCTTGGATGCCCAATTCCATTGGGACAACACATCCGCAGCCCTGAACTGGTGGCATTTCTTCAACTCCCAGACGGAGCTGAATACCCATTTTTCCATCACCGACTACACCTTTGAGACCGACATGAGGATGGAAATCTATCAGATTGCCGTCCTTTCCGGAATCCGGGACTACTCCCTCCGATGCGACCTGGACTGCCATCCTTCGGAACGTCAGCTGCTGCAGGTCGGAGGCACCTACACCTATCATCTGTTCGATCCGAACAATTATCATGCGCTCTCCGGCGGTGTACCCATGCAGTTCCAGGAAAGGGAAAGACTGTTCGCACACGATGCCGCAGTGTACGTTCTGGACCGGTTTTCCTTAGGGAGACACATCAAATGCAATGTAGGACTGAGAACATCCTATTTTCAACAGACGGGCCCCTATCATGCCTATGTGCTGAACGGGTTCGGACAGGCGGTGGACACTATTTTCTACGCCAAGGGAAGCAAAGTGAAGGACTACTGGGGATTGGAACCCCGGATTTCCTTCCGCTACGCCATTGATTCCAACCGATCCGTCAAGGCAGCCTATAATCACAACTACCAATACGTGCAACAGGTGGCCCTTTCCTGTATTTCCCTTCCTACAGACGCCTGGATTCCGAGTTCGGCGAACATCCTGCCGCAAGTATGTGACCAGTGGGCCGCCGGCTGGTTTCAGGACTTTCTGGACCACGAACTGACCACATCCTTCGAAGCCTACTACAAGAACATGCGCAACCTGACCGAATACAAGGCGGGGTTTTCCCCTTTCAACGAAGCCACCAACGGATATGCCAACGCCTACACCCAAGGAAAGGGATGGTCCTATGGATTCGAATGCCTGCTCCAGAAAAACAGGGGCCGGCTGAGCGGATGGCTGTCCTATACCCTATCCTGGTCCTTCCGTCAATTTGAAGAGCTCAACAACGGCAAGACTTTCTGCGCCAAGAACGACCGTCGCCATGACGTCTCTCTCATGCTGAGCTATGAAATCCTTCCGCGGCTCACCACTTCCATCGTATGGGTATACGCAACGGGAAATACCATGACGGTTCCTATCGGGTACTATTTCGTCGGATATAATCTGGTAGTGGAATACAGTGAAACCAATGCATACCGCATGCCGCCCTACCACCGCATGGACATCTCCGTCAATTGGGTATTCCGCCGCAACGAACGCTGGGAACAGAGCCTGAATTTCTCCGTGTACAATGTGTACAACCGGAGAAACCCCTTCTTCATCAATATATACACATCCCTGCAGGGCCAGGATATCAGCAAGCTGTCATTGGAAACAACGGCCTACCAAATGTCCCTTTTCCCCATACTGCCGTCCGTATCCTGGAACATCCGCTTCAAATAGCGCCTCAGAGCATATCGAATGCCAGACTGGCCAGGCTGACCTTTACGCCGGGAAGGGACTGCAGACAGCGCGCCGCGGCTTCCATCGTAGCCCCGGTCGTCGTCACATCATCTACCAGAATCAGATGCCTCCCCTGAAGAGAGGCAGCATCCCGGATTTCGAAAATGCCGCTGACATTTTCCCACCGCTGATACACTCCGCGACGCGTTTGTGTTGAAGTAGCCCGGCTCCGGACCAGGGCATCCGACACCACCGGCAGATGGAGAACTTCGGCCATGCCTTCGGCCACCGCCTCGCTCTGATTGTACCCCCGCTCCCGCTGCCGTTTGGGATGCAAAGGAACAGGAACGATGGCATCCGCCGTAGAAAACACAGGATGCTCCGACAGATTCAAGCCCAAACGGTGACCGAAAAAAACACCGATTTCCCGTTTCCCTTTATATTTCAAATGATGTATCAGCGACTGTACTCCACTGCCTTTACGGAAATAGAAATACGATGCAGCCGCTTCCACTTCCACCCTGCCCCAGAACATTTTTTCCATGGGATTGGGCGTATAGGTATGAAAATCGGTCAAAGGCAGGTGAAGTTCGCATTCGGTACACAACAGGATTTCCTGATTTACCATTTTTTTGCCGCAGGCATAACAATATTTGGGATAAAAAAGGGCCAAAAAATCCCCAAACCATTCGCTTTTCAAATGTAACATATTAAGGATCAGTGTTAATAAATTTATTTTCCAAACGTACAAAGATACCTGATAAATGAATATCTTTGTACGAATTTTTGAAACCATTTTTTACTTACAACTCAACGTTTATGGAAAACTACAATAACACCCCCTCGACAGAAAACAAAAATTACAGAAAGTCGAGTATTTTCTTCATGATTACCTCCATAGTGCTGGCCGTACTGCTCGTCTGCTCACTGCTCCGCACCCGGACTGCCACACAGGAAGCAAAGGAAGTCACCACCATGCAGTATACCCTGCAGAACGAATTGGACTCCATCATGAGAGAGTACGAACTGACAAAGGACCAATACGGTGAACTGAACACTCAGCTTTCCCAAAAGGACAGCGCCATTCTGGCCCAGGCCGAAGAGATTCAGAAACTGATTGCCCAACAGGGTGACTACAACCGCGTAAAGAAAAAACTCGCCCTTCTGCAGAGCCAGGGCAAAGAGTACGTCCGTCTGCTGGATTCCCTTTACACAGCCAACGAAGTACTGACGGTGGAAAACAAAAAATTCCGCGAAGAAAACACCAAGCTGTCGGAAACCAACAAACAGCTGAACAACACTCAGGACTCCCTGAGCCGGAGAATCAAGACTGCTTCGCTGCTGAAAGCCTACAATGTATCACTCAAAGGCGTGAACATGAAATCCGGTGGCAAGGTAGAAGAAGTGACAAACCGTTGCCGCCGCGTCGAAAAATTCAAGGTCAGTTTTACCTTGGGTGAAAATGCCATCACCGATGCGGGGAGCGTCAACCTCTATTGTCGCCTGTCTATTCCAAGCGGAAAAGTGCTTTCCCTTGGCGATGGAGACGCCTACTCTTTCACCAATGAAGGGAAAACGCTGCAGTACACCATCAAATCCACCATCGAATATGCCAACAAGGCACAGGATGTGAACATGTACTGGAATCTGAGGGAAGGAGATCAGGCTGTCCCGGGCTCCTATACCGCCCAAATCTTCACCGATGACGAATACATTGGAGAAGCTACCGTAACCTTGAAATAACCATATTATTAACAACATAAAAAACGAAATATCATGGCATTAGCAATTACCGATCAGAATTGGGAAGAACTTGTCAACAGCAACGAATACGTCATCATGGACTTTTGGGCTGAGTGGTGCGGGCCCTGCCGTGCCATCGCTCCTTTCGTAGAGGAAGCAGCCGAAACATATGCCGGCAAAGTGTGCATAGGAAAGGTCAACATAGATGAAAATCCCGGAGTAACGATGAAATTCAGCATCAAAAACATTCCGACCCTGATTTTCATCAAAAAGGGAGAAATCGTGGACAAACATGTTGGCGCTCTCCGCAAACCCGACCTCATCAGTAAGATAGACGCCTTTATCCAGTAATTTTGAATACTGACACCCTTACAAGCGCTGCAGAACACATCAGTTTTGCAGAGCAGAACAACCTCAGCAATGTCGACGTTTTCCTCAAAGGAATCGTCGGCGTTGTGGTGTTTATGCTGCTGCTGATTGTGTGCATGAAGCTTTCTTCCTGGATAGCCAGAAAAATCGACAGCGGGCATCCGCCTATGAAAAACAAGGGAAAAAACCACACGGACGACTCCCCTCAAAACTGCTGAACATGAAACACACATACCGACTGATATCCTTAGTGCTGCTTTTTGCATGCGCTTCCTGCCGACACACGGCCCAATTGCTCCCGGAAAAAGATTATGTCGACTTCGTTCGACACATCATGGAAGCGGCTTATCTGGACCATCCCAGCCCGGATGTTTTCGACCAGGCCTTTGACAAAAAGGCATTTACCGGACGCATTCTGGCCATCGGTGATATTCCCTCGTCCAAGGAAAAGGAACTGAGGGCTTTTTTGGACGAATACTTTTCACCGGGAAAACTGATGCTGCAGCGGGTGGAAAACGGAGCAGATTACATGCTCACACGCATTTACATGCGCAATGATACTGCCCATGCCATCTTCCGCATCTACGACGGCAGCGTGTACTTGGAAGACTGGACTCTGGCAACCGATGCCAAGGGAAACATATCCGTGGAAGACATTTACGTCCCCATATCCGGCATCCACTGGAGCGACGAATGGAACATGAATGCCTGCGTACATTTCGATATTTCCAGCGATCATTTCTTTATCAACGAGAAACTGATAGGCATCAACCAACTGCTGAAAGAAGGACAGTTCGAAAAGGCAGACAGCCTGTTTTCCTGGATAGAACAGGCCACACAGACCAACCTTTACGCTCAGACGCTCCGATTGAATATGGTCAGCCAGAGTCAGGACTTCGACTCTCTGCTGCGATATTGTGACCACTTTCTGAAACTTTTTCCCGGACGTAAGGAAATCACTACCTTCTACTGCCTGCAAAATGCCATCTCTCACGGTATGATGCCGAAAGTCACGGAACTCTGCGAACAGATGAGCACATTGACAGGGAGCGACCCCATCTTTTTCCTATACAAAGCATGGGGATACAAGGCGGCCGGCCAGCTGACAGACTCCAAACGCATGATAGACAGCCTTATATATTATATCCCTATCGTTTACGATTTTTACAATTACGAACTGGATATATTGTACGAGCTTCACGATGCGGAAGGTTTCGCCGCCCAACTGGAAAGGAGCGACAGTCTGTTTTCCGCCTCCGATGAAGACATCCCCTATTATGAGTCCACCTATCCGGAAATGAGCCGGACAGCTCCTTTTCTGGCGTGGAAAGAAAAACACCTGAAAAAACTAGCAAACGAAATCAATGGCGAAAATCCTTTGTATTGAAACGGCTACCGAAGTCTGTTCCGTTGCACTGGCAAATGACGGGGAACTGCTGTCCTGCTGTGAGAACGCGGACGGACATTCCCATGCCGAAAAAATCATGGAACTGATCGACAACTGCCTGAAACAGGGCAAGACCGAAGCCGGCCAACTGCAGGCTATTTGCATCAGCAGCGGTCCAGGCTCCTATACCGGACTGCGCATAGGGACCTCTGCCGCCAAGGGTATGTGCTATGCACTCTCCATTCCTCTGCTGGCTGTTTCCAGTCTGGAGGGTATTGCCAGAGGCGCAGCGGAAGCCCATCCCGAAATCACTACCTTTTGCCCTATGATTGACGCCAGACGCATGGAAGTATACTGCGCCCTGTACAATCCGAAAGGCGAATGCCTGCAAAAAGCACATAATCTGATTGTGGACAAGGACAGTTTCAAAGAAACGCTGGCCACCGGTACGGTCGCCTTTTGCGGCAACGGAGCACCCAAATGCAAGGAATTGTTTGCGGGAAACGAAGCCTGCCTGTTTACAGACACCCTTTCCTCAGCCGCATACCTCGTTCCGGCAGCCTTCCGTCAATGGGAACGCAAGGCATGGGAAGATGTCGCCTATTTCGAACCTTTTTACCTGAAAGAATTCATCGCCGGTAAACCCCATGTCAAAGGATTGTAGCATGAGTGAGGAAACAACTGCCGGAAAAAATGCGGAACCCTGCCCCTACGAGGCCAATGCCAGGGAAGCCCGCCGCATACATGCACAGGAAGCCGGTCTTCCTTTTGATGAAGAGGATGAGCGCGATCCGGTGGAAACGGAACTGAGGGAAAAGAAGAAAGACCTTGTCATCATTGCCCTGACCGACTACACAGCCTACGGAGACGCGGCCGTAAGTCATGCAGTCGCACTCTGCCTGATATTCCGGGCGGAACTCTGCATACTTCCTCTGCATCCTGGCCCCCATAGTTTCAGCGAAGTGCAGTTACATAGCCTGGAAGTAGCTGAAGAACACCACATACCCATCACTCAGCATCCATACGAAAACCGCCTGTTGAAAAACATTCACTCCTTTGCGGAAGAAATCAATGCCATGATGATGGTCATCGGAATTTCCCAAAAAAGAAAGGACAGTTACTTCAACCGTAAAAAGGCCCTTCGCTGGATACTCCCATCCAGAATCCCTGTCATGGCGGTAGGAAACCGCCTGCCCGAAGCAGACGCCTACCAAAGGGTACTGCTGCCCATAGACTCCTCTGTCTATTGCAAGGAAAAAGCCTTGTGGGCCGGCTATTTCAACCGTTTCTACAAGGCAGATATTCACCTGCTGTACAAAGAATACAAGGATCCTTACCTGTTTCAGAAAGTAGAAGCCAACCTCTTTTTTACCAAAAAAATATACGGCAATCTGGACATTCCCTTCCAAAAGCACAGTATAGAAGATAACTGGAAAGAAGTGGACCTCTGTGCTCAAGAACTCGCCAGCGAAATCCGGGCCGGGCTCATCGTCAGCATGACTACCCGATATCCTACCGCAGGCGATGTGCTGTTCGGAAGAAAAGAGAAAAAAATGCTCCGCAGGGTATCGGAAATTCCCTTGCTGCTGATTAACCAGCGAGAGGATCTATACGTCCTGTGTACTTAAAAAAGCAATATGCCTATTTGGCCGCGATTTTGGCCCAACTGTCCTTGAGCGTAACGGTACGGTTGAAAACCAATTGTTCCGGCCGGCTGTCCTTGTCGACACAGAAATAACCGATGCGTTGAAACTGGAAATGGTCCAAAGGATGGACATCAGACAGAAATTCTTCCACATAGCATTCCGGACGGACTTCCAACGAATGTGGGTTCAGCATCTGCCGCATGGCCTCAATCGGACTGCACTGCTGCTCCTCCTGCAAACGGGCCAGGACATCGCGGGGATTTTCCTCCTTCCACAGCCGGTCATACAACCGGACTTCAGCCTTCAGGCAATGATTTCGGCTCAACCAGTGAATGGTTCCTTTGACCTTACGGTCGGCACCTGGAAGCCCGCTGCGGGTTTCGGGATCGTACTCGGCAAAAACTTCCACTACCTTCCCTGACGCATCCTTGCGGCAACCCGTACATTTCACTATATAGGCTCCTTTCAGACGCACCTCCTTTCCCGGAGTCATACGGTAATAATTTTTGGGAGCTTCTTCCATGAAATCCTCTTCTTCTATCCATAATTCACGGCTGAAACGGATGCTGTGTGTTCCGGCGGACGCATCTTCCGGATTATTCACCACATCCATGCTCTCCACCTGTCCTTCCGGATAATTGGTCAGAGTGAGTTTGAGCGGATGGATTACGGCCGACACCCGGGTCGCTGTTGCATTCAAATCCTCTCTGATGGAACTTTCCAACAGGGCAAAATCATTCAAAGCATCGTATGTGGTATAGCCGATTTTGTCCACGAATTTGTGAATGGAAGCCGGCGTATACCCTCTCCGGCGGAATCCGCACAGCGTCGGCATTCGGGGATCGTCCCAACCACTGACAACGCCTTCGTTCACCAGCACCAAAAGATTGCGCTTGCTCAAAAGAGTATAATTCAGATTCAATTTGTTGAATTCGGTCTGACGCGGACGGTGATCGTTCAAGTCCTTTCCCTGCTTCAACTCATCGATAAAATAGTCGTACAAGGGACGGTGCACCACGAATTCCAAAGTACAGAGGGAATGGGTCACTCCTTCAAAATAGTCGCTCTGACCATGGGCAAAATCGTACATAGGATACGCATTCCACGTTGTTCCGGTCCGATGGTGCGGTGTTTTTACCACCCTATAGATAATGGGATCCCGAAAGTGCATATTCGGGCTGCTCATGTCAATTTTGGCCCGAAGCACCATACAACCTTCCTCGATTTCCCCTCTGTTCATCTGTTCAAACAGACGGAGGGATTCCTCAACCGGACGGTTCCGGAAAGGACTTTCCGTACCGGGCTTGGTAGGTGTTCCTTTTTGTGCAGCAATCACTTCCGAAGGCTGTTCGTCTACATAAGCCTTGCCTTCCTTGATCAAACGGACGGCAAAATCCCATAATTGCTGGAAATAATCGGAAGCATAATACTCATGGCCCCACTGAAAACCCAACCAACGGATGTCCTCCTTGATGGCATCCACGTACTCCATATTTTCCTTGGTGGGATTGGTATCATCGAAACGCAGATTGCACACTCCATGATGACGGGCGGCCAGACCGAAATCCAGACAGATGGCCTTGGCATGACCGATATGCAGGTATCCGTTGGGCTCCGGCGGGAAACGGGTCTGCACGCGTCCGTCGTTGCGGCCTTCGGAAAGATCCTTTTCCACCATTGCCTCTATAAAATTCCGGGAAGTTTTTTCTTCTTTCTCCAGTTCTTCTGCACGTATTGTTTCCATAATTGATGCTTATTTTGTAGCCATATTAACGATAAATCGCATGATTTTGTATGTATTCGTATACCGCAGAGGGTACTTTATCTCCTATGTCCTTCCCCTCACGTATCAGATTCCGGATTTCCGTAGAGGATAAAGGACAGAGCGGGGCATCCATCCACATCACTTCCGCACGGGGATTCGTTTTCAGTGCTTCCACACCGGAGGCATCAAATCCGAAGCCTTCCCGAGGATACACATAAATGGGATGGTACTGCAGTATCTCGTTGTAATTGCGCCAATGATGCAGGTGAGCCAGACTGTCCATGCCCATGACCACGGCATAACGGACAGCGGGATGTCGCTCCCGCATCACTCTTAAAGTCAAATAAGTATAGGACGGACGGGGCAACTCGTACTCCAACAGCGACAATTGCAGATAATCCACGGTTTCGGTCCAGGCAGATACCATGTCTTTGCGGATCTGTTCTTCCAAAAGCAAATCATTGGATTTGAGCGGATTCTGAGGAGAAAGAACCAGATGTATCTGCTGAAAATCATAATGCTCGTGCAAAAAGGCCACAATGGAGGCATGCCCGTTATGGGGCGGATTGAAAGATCCGAAATACAGAGCTTCTTCCACACCTATACGATTTCAGCCACCACAAAGGTGCTTCCGCCGACGTACACCACATCCTTGGAACTCGCATCCGCCATGGCGGAACGATAACCGTTTCTGACCGAAGGATACACATTTCCTTTCAGGCCAAAAGCGGCTGCTCTTTTTCTCAATTCACTGGCTTTCATAGCTCTGGGTATACGAGCATTGACAAAATAGTACACGGCATCCTTGGGGAAAAGCGGCAGTATACCGTCTATGTCCTTGTCGGAAACCATTCCGAGCACAATGCGCAACTGCTTGCAGGGCAACTGCGCCAACTGCTCCAACACCATGCGGATACCGGCTTCGTTATGCCCTGTGTCAGCAATGGCCAAAGGACGCGTATTCAATTGCTGCCAACGGCCTTTCAAACCGGTACGCTCCAGTTTCTGCAAACCGTGCTTGAAAGTGTAAACCGGCATGTCCCCTTTCGGGTACAAGGTATCATAGGCGGCCATGATGGTGAGCATATTCTTTTTCTGATAATCACCGACGAGATACGTAATCAGGTGTACCATATAGGGATTACCTCCCTTCAGTATATCGAAAATCATGCAGGGACGGCTCTGTATGGTGGTTTTACGCACATTGTCCATACTGTACAACTGATCGGCAAACACAATGGGAGCATGCTTTTCCCTGGCAACGGCTTCAAAAACCGGAGCAGTTTCCGGATGGGTTTCGCCTATGATTACAGGCACCCCTTCTTTGATGATTCCGGCCTTTTCCCTGGCAATTTCAGGCAAACTGTGTCCGAGGAACTGCGTATGGTCAAGACTGATATTGGTGATGACGGAAAGCAGAGGCTGCAGCACGTTTGTAGAATCCAGACGCCCTCCCATACCGACTTCCACTACGGCTATGTCCACTTTTTTTTCGGCAAAATAACTGAACGCCATGGCCACCGTCATTTCGAAAAAGGAAGGTTTGAGTCGGTCAAATAAATCTTTGTATTTTTCTACAAAATTTTGTACAAAATACATACTCACCTCTTTACCATTTATTCGGATGCGTTCCCGAAAACTGCGGAGATGCGGAGATGTGTACAGCCCCACGCGGAAACCGGCTTCCTGCAAGATGGAAGCCATGGCGTGGGAAACGCTTCCCTTTCCGTTGGTTCCAGCCACATGAATGGCTTTAAAATACTGTTGGGGATTTCCCATGGCATCCAAAAGAGCAATGGTATTGGACAAATCGGGTTTGTAGGCCGCTGCCCCCACCCTCTGGTACATGGGAAGACTTCCAAACAGGAAATCGATACATTCCTTGTATTTCATACAGCTTTTACTTCTAAATTTTAAATCTTTTTAAAACGGTAGCTAATCGTACCTTTTTCTTCTGTCAGTGCGTCATTCTTGGCTTTGAATTTCGATTGTTTGGCGGCCTGTTCGCATTTTTTCCACAAAGCCACATCAGAGATAGTCGTACCTTTGACGCCGGCCTTGGCATACACTACATTGCCGTCCTTGTCGGCCCGGAATTCCACCACAATTATGCCATTCATATTGTCGGGAGCCTCGGGATAGGCCTTGTGCACCACCGGGCGGCCGTCCAGCCAGAAATCTCCTGCTCCGCTGCCCGTGCCGGCTCCACTGCCGCCACCACTTCCGCTGCCGCTGCCCGGACCCATACCACTGCCCGTACCCGTACCCGTACCATTGCCTGTACTTCCGCCCGGTTTCTTTTTGAAAAGGGCGGCCTGGTTCACGACCGGTTCTGCCGGTGCTTCCTGCACCTTGGTGGCCGTAGGCGTGGCCTTGGCTTGTGCAGGAACCACTTTGGCCGTTGTTTCTACCTTTTGGGTAGATACCTTGGCCGACTCTGCCGGCTTTGCTGCCGGCTGCGGCTCCGTTGGACGGGGATTCGGCGTAACGGAGGATGCAGAGCCTCCACCGCCACCACCGCTCATATCCAATTCAATGCCATACTCCGGAGGAGGAGGCAACTGAAACTTCAAACCGGCTGTCAAAAAGAAAACGAACAACAATACATACAGCACGGCAACGACTGTGACGGCCAGGTATTGGTTCCGTTTTGGAGCAGGTTCTTCGTTGTATTCTTTATAATAGGATGACATGGCATTCGGATTATTGCTTGGCGGTCGTTGCCAGAATGGCTTTGCACTTTTTACCGTATACATCGTTGGCCTTGTTGACCGCATCGATGACATAGACGATGTTTTGGACGGGAACGCTTTTGTCTGCGCGAATCACCACGGTAGCATCTTCATCCAGCGTGGCCAGATGTTCTACCACAGCCGATTCCAACAGACTTTCCTCCACAGCCATCAGGTCCTTGTCTTCCTTGATGGCGTATTCCAGATTCTCGTCGATATACACTTCGAAATTCTGTTTGGCCATCGTTTTGCTATTGCTTTGCGGCAACAGCAGTTTGATGGCATTCGGACTGACGAAGGTGGATGTGATCATAAAGAAAATCAGCAACAGAAATACCAAGTCAGCCTGCGTGGAAAGATTGAATTCCACCCTTGATTGGGGTCTTGCTTTGATAATGGACATGGCCTCGTTGTTTTAGTTTGCCGGTTCATGCAGGAAATCCATGAATTCCATGGCGCGGGCTTCCAACATCACCACCACTTTGTCTATACGGTTGATCAGAATGTTATGACAGATATAGCCGATAATGCCGACCACCAGTCCACTGGCTGTCGTAATCAAAGCAGTATATATACCGCCGGCCAAATCACCGATCTGCAGATTGTTGCCACTGTGGGCCATGTCGAAGAAAGCGACAATCATACCCGTCACCGTACCGAGGAATCCCAGCATCGGAGCCACAGAGGCCAGAGCAGCCACCACGCCGACACCTTTTTCCAGACGGGCCACTTCCAATTGTCCCACATTGCTGATGGCTTCATTGATATCCGGCAGCGGCCGTCCCAGACGGGAAAGTCCTTTGTCAACCATGCGGGCGAGGGGCGTATGGGTGCTGCGGCACAAGCCCAAAGCAGAATCCAGGCGATCATGATGCATGAAATCGCGAATATTGTTCATGAAATTGGTATCGTCCTTGGACGCCTCCCTCAGAGCGAGAAACCGCTCCACGAAAATATACACTATGATACCGAGGGAAATCAAAAGCAAAAGCGTAATCCACACTGTGCCCGGACTGAATAACAGATCCAGAATTCTCAACTTCTCTTCATGGGGAACCATGTTGTCTGCCGATTGTTCGGCCACTTGTAATAAAATCATTGACAACGTACTCATTTTAACAGTTATTTTTTGCGAAAATACAACACTTTCGCATCAGAACGCAGAAAAAACGACGTTTTTTTTACACAAGCCATTGTGAATAGTCAAGCGGTCAAATCAGTCCATAGGATAGAGACCGGAAATGCGCTTGATCCAGAATATTACGCATGGAGGCAGCACAGGAGCCAGCCAACGGCAGAAAGCGTTTCCGAAACCGGGAATTTTTTGGAAACGTCCCCTGAACATGGCACGCACAGCCACTTTGGCTATGTGTTCCGGGCTGCACATCACGCCCAATCGCCTTGCCAGTTTGCGATAGCCATCCGACAAATGGTAGAGATTGGTGTCCACCGCACCGGGACAAACGATGCTCACATTGACACCGTAGTCCTTCACTTCATACCTCAAAGCGCGTGCAAACTCATGCAGATAACGCTTGGATGCAGCATAGACGGCAATGCCCGGATAAGGGAACCAGGCCGCCAGAGAATCAGTAATCAGAATATTTCCCCTCCGCTTCCGGCACATATCGGCGGCAAAATAATGACAAAGCTGCGTAGGTGTCTCTACCTGAAGGCGGAGCAGCACTCGCATTTTTTCCGGAGAGGCATTTTTCACTTCTTCAAAAAAGAAAATGCCGGCGTTGCTGACCAGCACATCAACCTCCAGATGCTGCTGTCTGCAATATCCGTAGAGGTCGGCCGCAGCCGTCTCCAGGGAAAGATCAGTCGTCAGAGTGCGGATTTTCACTTCAGGAAACTCTTTCTGCACAGAAGCAGCCGCCTGAAGGTTTTTCTCCTCCTCGTTGCTCACCATCAGCACGGAATATCCACGGCTGGCAAACTGCCGGACATACTGCAGACCGATGCCTGAACATCCGCCCGTTACCAGAGCGTAAGTTCCTTTCACACTGTATTTTTTCATATTTTCCCCTGCATTCCCAATCGTTCGGCACGCTCCACTTCCCGCTGCAGTTTTTTCGGGAGCGGTTCACTCACACACTGATGACACTTCATTTCCAAAGTGTACATGCGGGCAATGCAGTAGTTGGAATGCCGGCATTGGCAACGCTCCTCCCCTTCTTTCAGGTGATTGATAAAGGAAGGATCATGTATCAGACAGCGCGCCATCTGCACCCCTTCGAAACCGGCATGCAACACTTCTTCTATTTTTTCACGGGATACCAGACCGCCCACATAAATCAGGGGCATGTGCAGAGCGGCTCTGAATTTTTTGGCATCTTCCAGGAAATAGGCTTCCCGGAAAGGAACGGTCGGTATCATCCAACGTCCGGCCACCGCCAAACCGGCTTTCAGCCACCAGAACTTGCGGAAATCCATGTAATGAGCCAGGGTTTTGAGTGGCATGGCACCACGCATGACGTGCATGGGAGCCTTGCTCACAAAACCGGCAGACAGTACCAGGGCATGAACACCCAGACGCTCCAGTTCCTTGGCTACCTCTATGCAGTCATCCAATTGCATGCCTTTTTTGAATCCGTCAAACATATTGGTTTTGACCACAACGGCCATGTCATTGCCGGCCATTTTCATCACCTCCGTTATCACGTCCCTCATGAAACGCATGCGATGATCCAGACTGCCACCGTAAGCATCGCAACGATGATTGGTGTAGGGTGACAGAAATTGGGAAATCAGATAGCCGTGACCCGCATGGATTTCCACGCAGTCGAAACCGGCCTGTCTTGCCAGGCAAACGGCCTTGCCGAAGTCCTTGACCAATGATTCGATTTCACTGATTTTCAATGCTCTGACAAAGGTCGGAGAATACAGATTGAAACCGGAGGATGCTCCCACAGGCATTTGTCCGCAGGTGGAGCGGTGTGTCATATTTCCACAATGCCCGAGTTGTATGGACGCCTTGGCTCCTTCGGCATGAATGGCATCCGTAAGACGTTTCAGTTCCGGCACGATTTCTTCCCGCATCCACAACTGTCCGTCAAAAGAAAGACCGCTGCGGTTGACAGCAGCATAGGCAACGGTCGTCATACCGATGCCGCCCTTGGCCACACTGAGGTGGTAGTCGAACAAGTCCTGTGACGGTCTGTTGCCGTAACACATATTCTCAAATGCAGCCGAACGTATACTGCGGTTGCGCAAGGTGATGGGTCCCAACTGAAGGGGCGTGAACAGTAATGATTCCATGCTTTGTTACATTATGCGGGCGACGGACGCCCTATGACAAACCGTCCTCCGGGAATGGCTCTCGGAGGACGGATTTTTTTTATTTTTCAGGATATACTTTGGGAAATTCGCATCCGAAAGTGGGAAGGTAGGGTTTTCCCAGTATGTTTTGCAGAAAATCCGTATATGCATCCGTGAAGGTGAATGTCTTTTCATCGTAGTAGATGCTCTGCAGCGGCTGATTGCCGATGGCACCCATGTCGATGGTGGACATATTGTATTCCTCCAGATATTCCGGAGTAACGATACGGTTCAGCACCGGCATTTTGCCATATTCTTCTCTCATAAGCAGATCCATGGCTTTGTCGGCCAGAGCCGAAGTAAAACGGCGATCGTAATCGGAGCAGGCTCCGGAACGGGGATAATATCCGGACACCTGGGAACGGGCCTCGATTCCGAGGCGTTTGCTGATTTCGGAAGCCACCACTCCGCTGACACCGCCGAAACGTTTGTGACCGTATTCATCGGTTTCGGAGCTGGCGTACACCATGCTCAATTCCTTGGTTTCATCGTTCCACCAGCGCACACCTTCGGAAACGGCTATCATCAGGTTCTTCTTTTCTGCATAGCGTTTTTTCACCTCTTCGAAAAAGCGTTCCTTGCGTTCGGCTGTCATCTCCACTTCAGGAACCAGGGCCATTTCGGCACCGCCGAAAATAGCGGAACCCGTCAGCCACCCGGCATCACGTCCCATGACTTCCACCACCATGATGCGCTGATGGGATTCATTGGTAGAACGCAGATGACGCACCATATTGCTGATACAGAGGGCTCCGGAAGGAAAACCCGGACAGAGCACAGCCTCTATGTCCTGATTGCCGTAACGGTGCATGGTATGCGTACGCAGGTCATTGTCGATTGTTTTAGGGAAACCGATAACCGGGATGCCTTCCCGTTCATAGAGACGTTTAGCAGCTCCGTTGGTATCATCACCGCCGATGGTTACCAACACATCAATATGATAGCGTTTCAGATTCTCCATAATCTGAGGAACTCTGTCCTCCGGATTCTTTTTGGTAGGAAAAGGATTGGTACGGCTGGAATTCAATGCGGTTCCGCCATAGGCTCCATTGTAGGGGACATTGGTCAGGTCCACCACATCGCCTTCACCCAACAGGCCTTTCCAGCCCTTGTGGATGCCATACACCTTGTAACCCAGCAGAAGTGCTCTTCTGCGTACATTTTCAATACTGGAATTGATTGCCGGAGTATCTCCTCCGCCGGACAGAATGGCCAGCGTTTTTCCTTTAAAAATTTTGTCGGTTTTCTGCATGATTGAAATATTACAATTGAAATGCAAAGGTAGTCTTTTTTTGGGTACACCCACCTTGCTGACGCAAAAAAATCTTTAGGATAAAGCCTGGTTGACCACAGAAGCATCCTGCAGAATCTGGTTGTATTCCTCCGGAGTGAGGTCGCCGTAAAAGAAATGGACGGGATTGACCCGCTGCCCGTTTTTGATGACTTCATAGTGCAGATGGGTGCCGGAAGCCAGACCGCTGCTGCCCATATATCCTATGACTTCTCCCCTTTTCACCTTTTTGCCCGGACTGACAGCGGTTTTCAACAGATGGGCATAGACGGTCTTGTACCCGTTTCCGTGGTTGATGACGACCGTATTTCCATAACCGGAACCGGGATTTTCGCTGCTGACCACGCCGTCGGCAGTGGCATAGATGGCCTGCCCACGCTTGCCGACCAGATCAATGCCGGTATGACTGCGTAAAATCTTGTATATGGGATGATAACGCATTCCAAAACCGGATATCACCTTGGGATTGCGAACCGGCGAAATGGCTGGGATACAAGCCATATGGGTCTCTTTGTTTTTCACCATTTTCCATATTTCCTCATAGGAAAGCAGTTGCTTCTGGGTGCGGGCAGTCAGTATGTCCACTTTTCGGGAAAGATGTTGCAGAGACTCCGAATTCACTTTTCCTGAAAAAGAAGAGGACTCGTTTTCCACCCACTGGTCACGGTCTCCTACCGGCTCTGCGTCCAGAATGGCCCGATACATATTGTCGTCCTTTTCCTCCATGTCCTTGAGCACATGAGACAAAGTATTCACCCTGCGGTCCAGGTTGCGGACCTGCAGTTCGGTTTCCTCCAATTCCCGTTTGAGCTGCTTTTCCTTGGGAGAAGTGAAAAAATTCGTATAAACCAACAGACATACGACAGCGAAAGCCACGGCAGTCGCCAGATGCGCCAGAATCTTTTTCAGCCAGTGAGTGGCTGAAACTTCCTCCACCTCGAAAGAAAGCGATTTGTGGTTGAATTTATACTTCATATGAGAAATGTAACGGAAGGCTTGGATTTTTATTTTACAGACAAACTCAAAAAAAATTTACGGAACAATCGGACAAAGTAACGGATTTTTTTTCTACTTTTGCGTTTCAGGAACAATTAGTGTCAAGACATAATCACATACAAATACCAATCCAAATGAAAAGAATTTCAATCCTACTGACCATTATTTTAATTACAAGCAATATCACTATGGCACAAAAAACAATCAAACTTCCCCCTGTGGACAAGGCCATGCCCGTAACACTGATGCAGGCGTTGGATCAACGGCATACCGGACGGGATTACAAAGATCAGGAAATATCCATTGAACATCTGTCCAACCTTCTCTGGTGCGCCAACGGAGTCAACCGGGAGGATGGCAAACGGACCGCACCTTCCGCACGCAACTGTCAGGAAATCGACATTTACGTAGTCCTTCCGCAAGGCATATACCTGTACCAGCCCGATGAACATCTGCTGCAACTGAAAGCAGAGGGCGACCACCGTGCCGAGATAGGCATGCAGAATTTCACCCACACAGCGCCTCTGCTGCTGGTATATGTGGCCAATTATGACAAGATGGCCGACATGGACGAAAATGCCAGAAACCTGTACGGAGCCACCGACTGCGGCAATGTCAGCCAGAACGTATACCTGTATTGTGCTTCCGCCGGCCTGGAAACCGTCGCGCTGGGCTCCATTTACCGGGACAAGTGCAAAAAACTGCTTCACTTTAACGGAAAAGCCATTTTAGGACAAGCCATAGGCTTCAAAAAATAGTCACACCATGGATAAGGTAACCATAGTCCCCTTTGCCAAACTGAATACCGGATTCATTGACGGGGAATACATTCCCAAAGGAAAGGACGAATACTATCTGAGGGAACTGCAAAGCAAAAAAATCATTAAGGTCAGGAACGGATGGCGGCATCTGACATCCAAGGAAATAGAAATTCTGGTCAAAAACAACAACGTATCAGACAATTGGGACCAGATTTTCGTTACCGACCCCTTCGAACCCACCCTGATTGTCGGCAACAATTTCCACGGACTCATCCGCATCGGATCCATGAGTTACAACGTACTGCAGTATCATGATCTGCAGCTTCCCATAGGCATCACGAACAGCAATATCGTCAGTTGCGACCTGGGAAACAATGTAGCGATACATGAAGTCCACTACCTGGCCAACTATATTATCGGCGACCTCTGCATACTGTTCAACATACAGGAAATGAGTGCTACCAACCATGCCAAATTCGGCAACGGAATCATCAAAAAGGGCGAACCGGAAAACGTCCGGGTGCACATTGAACTGATAAATGAATCCGGTGAGCGCAGCATCCTACCCTTTGACGGTATCATTACCGGAGATGCCTATATGTGGGCCAAATACATAGACGATGATCCGCTGCAGAAACGCCTGGTTGAAATCACACAGAACACTTTTGACGACCGCCGAGGATACTACGGCACCCTCGGCTGCTCCAGCGTCATCAAAAACAGCCTGATCATCAAGGATGCCAAAATAGGAGAATTCTGCTACATCAAAGGAGCCAGCAAAATCAAAAACATCACCATACACTCCAGCGAGAAGGAACCCACACAAATCGGAGAAGGCTGCATACTGGTCAACGGCATTATCGGCTACGGATGCCATATTTTCTATTCCATCACAGCCATACGCTTCATCATCGGAAACAATTCCAATCTGAAATACGGTGCCCGTCTGATCAATTCCTTCATGGGGGACAATTCCACCATTTCCTGCTGTGAAGTGCTGAACAACCTTATTTTCCCGGCGCATGAACAGCACCACAACAATTCCTTCCTGATTTCGAGCGTAGTAATGGGACAGAGCAATATTGCTGCCGGTGCTACACTGGGATCCAACCACAACAGCCGCACGGCAGACGGCGAGATCCAGGCAGGACGCGGTTTCTGGCCGGGACTTTGCGCCAGCATCAAACACAATTCCCGCTTTGCCTCCTACACCTTGCTTTCCAAGGCCGATTATCCGGCCGAACTGGACATTCAATTGCCTTTTTCATTGGTCAACAACAACCAACAGGCCAATGAACTGGAAGTTATGCCCGCCTATTGGTGGATGTACAATATGTTTGCCCTGGCCCGCAATACGGATAAATACCGCAAACGCGACAAGCGGGTTTCCAAAGTGCAGCATATTGAATTTGACACCTATGCCCCGGATACCATGGAAGAGGTCATACTGGGACGCAAACTGTTGGAAATCTTTACAGCCAAGGCCTGGTACAGAGTCCATGGAAAATCCACGGAAAACGTCAGTACGAAAAAATTGAGGGATGTCGGCAAGAAACTGCTCAACAAGGAACCGGAAGAAGTCGGCCGTCTGGATATTTTCGGAGACCGCATGGAAAAAAGCAAGCGTAACTGCCGCATACTGAAAGCGTACGAAGCCTATCACGCCTATGGAGACATGCTGATTCATTACGGAGTCCGCAATGTCATCCGATTCATCGAAGACAACAAAATCACTCATTTCAGTGAAGTAGTCAAGGAATTGGGAAAAAACCACCGGCGCCAGAAAATATGGATCAACCTGGGCGGACAAATCATGATGGAAAAGGATTTGGACCACATCCGTACCGACATTGTTTCCGGAACCCTGAACAGTTGGAAAGACATTCACAAGCGCTATGATGAAATATGGAAACGCTACCCGACCGACAAACAGAGCCATGCCTACCTCTCGCTCTGCTATCTGCTGGAAACGCACAATCTGACCGAGATTCAGTGGAAAGACATGCTGAAGGAAGCATTACGAATACAGCAATTCATCTGCGATCAGGTATTTGAATCCCGCAACAAGGATTACAGCAATCCGTTCCGCCACATCACCACGCGCAACGAAGCCGAATTCCTGAAACTCTACGGTAAAATTGAGGACATCAGTTTTGTCCGACAGACAAAAGAAGAAACGGAAGCCTTCATACAGAAGATAAATTCCCTGTTGTAAAATAGCAAAAAGAGGGTGTCCTTTAAACACTCTCTTTTTTACTGTTTGGTTAATGTGTTTATTCTTCGCACATGTTATTATGACCGGAAAGATATGCGGAAAAGGGTTTTCACTCCATGGATACAATGTGCCATGAATACAATTCTTTTCCAGGTAGAAAAAAAGACAAATGCACACAGAATGGATGTGAATAGAATGTAAATCGTCATTTCAATGCACAAAAAAAGCGGCGCAAGCGCCGCTTTTTTTGTTACACTGAAAATGTTTATTTTTTGTTGTTCAGTCTGTTGGAAATAGCGTTGGCAGCAGCCTTGGCACCTTCGTCAACGGCTTTTTTACCGGCAGCGGCAGCTTTTTCCTTCACGCAACGATTGTATTCAGCTTTCATTTCAGCCTGGAAATCGGCATCGTTCATGTAGGCGGCATAGGTCTGTTCCAGGATGGCCTTGATGCAGGCTTCCACGGAAGCGGGATCAGTCTGATAGCAGTTGCATTTTGCACGACCGGCTTCGCGAGCTTTGGAAAGAATTTCTTCCTTGTTGGCAGCGGGAGCTTCAACAACTTCAGCGGCTTCTGCAGGAGCAGCTTCCACTTCTTCGACAACGGCTTCTTCTTCCACGACGGTGGAGTCGATAGCTTCAACTTCTTCTTCCGTGTTCTTGTTTCCGCAGGAAACAGCGATAGCAGCTGCGAACAGCATGCTTCCGAAAATCATAATTCCTTTTTTCATGTTTGTTTTTTTTTTAGATGTTTTTAATTGTTTTCAATTCGTGAAAAATTTTGCAAAAGTATACAAATACTGCATACGAAATTGCGCTTTTTTGATTTTTTTTTTTTACAGTTCCCCCTTGCTCAAAACTTTAAACAGAGATCGGACCTCATCCTCATCCGTTTCCAGATAGGATGCATCCTTGGAAAGTTTCTTGCAGGAAGCATGCAGTTCATCCACCCCGGTGATACTGGCAATCTCCGCTGCGTTGGCAGACGCAATACCTGCCCCGGCCATAATGAGTATACGATCTGCCGCCTGCTCTTTCAGACGACGAAGCATTCCCAGCCCCTGATAGGCATTTTTTTCACCTCCGGAAGTCAACAGCCTGTGACAACCGCAGGCAATAACATCCTCCAAAGCCTTTTCCTTGTCGACGGCAAGGTCAAAAGCTCTATGAAATGTCACTTCCATGGGTGCCGCCAGACGGACGATTTCCCGGGTGCGCTCCATATCCACACTCCGGTCCGCACGCAGAAAACCTGTCACAACGGCAGATACACCCAACTGCTTACATACCTGTACATCCTGCTTCATCACCTCGTATTCTGCCTCCGTATAGCAAAAGGAACCCGCACGGCTTCTGATCAGCACGTGCGTACGCAACTGCAAGGTCTTTACACAATAATTGATCAGGGCCAAGGAAGGCGTTACTCCTCCCGACTCCAACGCTCCGCACAATTCAACGCGCACGGCACCGGCCTTTTTTGCATTCAGGGCCGATTGGGCCGATGCTACACAGATTTCGATATGGGATATGTCCATTGGTTTAAGTATTAAATAATGTCTACGATTTCCGGATAGGAAATTTCCCGCAAAAAGGCATAGGCCCCTTCATCATAGGGTAATTCCTCCGGCTGATGCGCATCGTTTCCGACCACGACGGGTATGCGCATTTCCTTCATGCGCCGGATTATGGAACGGGAAGGATAGAAATCCGGATGACGGCCCTTGTAAAGACCGCGTGTATTGATCTCGCACAGGCAACCGCTCTCCCGGATGAGTTCCAGGGTTTCGCTCACCAGGGAGACGTACCAAGGTTCATCCGCATGAAAATAACGGTTGCGGTTATGCATTTCTATTTTGTTGAAATGTCCGACGATGTCTGGCTTCTGCGTCTGAATCATTTCGTTGTTCTGCTCGTAAAACGCTTTGACTCCGGCACGGATATCTCCGCCGAATACAGACTGCAGGCCTTCATCATAACGTTCGTAGCGGCTGCCGTCTATGGACCAGAAATCCGTTCCCTTGTCCCTATTGACAATATGGACGGAACCTATACAATAATCAAGACCGCACTCCTTTTTCAGGGAAGAAAAATCATCCATGACTCCGGGAATGTAGTCGATTTCCAATCCCAAAGAGAGGCGGATACGTCCGGCATACTCCTGCTGACATTTCCGGACTTCGGACACGTAGGCGGAAAGCTGCTCGGGACGAATGGCGAATTTGTTTTCGAAAGGGACCGGTGCATGACCGGAAAAACCGAGATGGGTGAATCCGCAGAGGAGCGCCTCCTCCACATAATCCTTCAATTCGCCCTTTCCGTCGCAATAATGGGAATGCGTATGGTAATTGGAATGTATCTGCATCATTTTCAACTGTTCGTATCGGAAATAATACGGTCTCTGTTTCGGTTCAGGAATTGCTCCCACCCCTTGGACCCGCCGGAAGAAGGAACGAAAGAGGTACTTTCGTAATGATGGCAGAGCGCGATGCCGAGAGCATCCGTTGCATCCAGATAGGCAGGAGTTTCCGAAACATTCAGTATGCGCGCCAGCATGGCGGCCAACTGTTCTTTGGAAGCATTGCCGTTGCCGGTAACAGCCTGTTTGACCTTACGCGGCGTATACTCGAACACCGGAATCTCCCGGTGCAATGCAACCGCCATGGCAATGCCCTGCGCCCTACCCAACTTCAGCATGGACTGCACATTTTTACCATAGAAAGGTTCTTCTATGGCCAGCACATCCGGATGGAAACGGTCGACCAAGGTACTCACGTCCTCAAATATCTCTTTCAGCCGCAAGGCCATGGAATTTTTAGAGGAAAAAGTCAGGGCTCCCATTTCAAGGACACGCAACTGCTTCTGCTTCACTTCCAGAAATGCATACCCCATGACGCGGGTGCCGGGGTCAATCCCCATAATAATCTGTTCCGATACGTTTTCCTGTTTCATAACAAAAAAAAGAGACGCCGGAACGCCTGGCTCCGTGCGTCTCTTTACCGTAGGATGAATCCTATTTGTTCACCTGGAATTTGGTGCAACCGGTAGCAAAGAAATTGCTGATCTGATCGGCAGCGGCCAAACCGGCATTGATATTGGCTTCTTCCGTCTGAGCACCCATTTTTTTCGGGGTGGCGAAATAGCGGCCTTCAAATGCTTTGAAATCGGCGTCGGCATCCGGCATGATGTCGGTGATGTATTTGAGGTCGGTACGTTCGGCCATCAATTTCAGCAGTTCGGCTTCGTTGATGACTTCCTTACGGGCACTGTTGACCAGAATACCACCCTTGTGCATCTTGCCTACGAGAGCATAATTGATGCTCTGCTTGGTTTCGGCGGTAGCCGGAATGTGCAGGGAAACTACGTCGCAGGTTTCGAACAAAGCTTCCTGATTGGCCACGGCAGTAGCAATGCCGGAAGCATTGATCTGTTCGGCGGTCAGGAATGCATCGTACGCATACACTTCCATACCGAAACCTTTGGCGATACGGGCCACGTTACGTCCGACATTACCGAAAGCAAGGATACCGAGTTTCTTGCCCATCAGTTCGGAACCGGATTTGCCGTTGTAGAAATTACGGACAGCGTATACCAGCATACCCATCACCAATTCGGCGACAGCGTTGGAGTTCTGTCCCGGAGTGTTCATGGCCACAATGCCACGGGCGGTGCAGGCTTCGAGGTCGAGGTTGTCATAACCTGCTCCAGCACGCACGACGATTTTCAGATTCCTGGCATGATCGATGACTTCCTTCGTCACTTTGTCGGAACGGACGATCAGTGCGTCAGCGTCGGCAACAGCTGCGTAGAAATCATTGACATCGGTATATTTTTCCAATAAAGCCAAGGTGTGGCCGTTCTTTTCAACTACTTCGCGAATGCCGTCAACGGCAACTTTTGCAAAAGGTTTTTCAGTTGCTACTAAAACTTTCATGTTTATGTTTTTTGTGTGACCGGCATTGCGCCGGTCACTGTTCACTGACTTGTAATTATTAATTATTTGTTGGCTTTTTCGAAATCCTGCATGCACTGTACCAGGGCTTCAACGGCTTCGATGGTGCAGGCATTGTACAGGCTGGCGCGGAAACCGCCGACACTGCGGTGACCCTTGATACCGACCATGCCGCGTTCTTTTGCGAATGCCATGAAAGCATCCTGCAGGTTTTCACGACCTTCGGCCATGACCCAGCAGTGGTTCATGATGGAACGGTCTTCCTTGCATTCCACGGTGCCGCGGAACATGCTGTTGCGGTCGATTTCTTCGTACAGCATAGCGGATTTTTTCAGGTTGATCTTGTTCATTTCAGCCACACCGCCGATGGTGTTCTTCACCCACTTCAAGGTTTCGTGCATGACGAAAATCGGAAGTACGGGAGGCGTATTGAACATGGAAATGTTCTTGGCTTCTTCCACAGCGTGAGTACGGTAATCCACCATGGTAGGCAGCGGATTCATATACTGACGGTCGGTAATTTTGCCGAGGATGTCTTTGCGGACAATGACGAAGGTAACACCGGCAGGACCGACATTCTTCTGGGCACCACCGTAAATCAGACCGTATTTGGTCACGTCCACGGGACGGCTCATGATATCGGAACTCATGTCAGCGACCAGCATGACGTTGTTGATTTCGCTGGCGGCGAAGTCCTTGCGGATTTCCGTTCCGTAAATGGTATTGTTCGTCGTGATGTGGAAATAATCGGCATCGGCAGGAACAGTCCATCCTTTGGGAATATAGCTGTAGGTCTTGTCTTCAGAAGAAGCAACGATAACGGTTTCACCGAAATTTTTGGCTTCTTTGGCGGCTTTCTTTGCCCAGACGCCCGTCTGCAGATAGGCAGCCTTTTTGTTCAACAGATTGGCAGGAACCGTCATGAACTGGGTGCTGGCACCACCACCGAGGAACAATACTTCGTATTCGGCAGGAATGTTCAGCAGTTCACGCCACAACTGACGGGTTTCTTCCATGGTACGTTCCCAACCCGGAGTGCGGTGGGAGATTTCCATCAGACCGATACCGGTGTTGTCAAAATCACGGATGGCGTTGATAGTAGATTCAACGGCCTCTTTCGGCAGTACGCAGGGACCTGCATTGAAATTATAAGCTGTTTTCATGTCTTTTATTTTGGATTTTAAATGGTTAATTATTTGCAAATGATTTCGATATTTTCCACTTGTTCACCGGCCACCTTGTAGCTCTTGGTGCGGGAAGTATAGGTTACAGGCTGTGCAAACAATTCCGTGTCCGTGTAGGAGGCCGAAATCTGGTAGGTACCGTCAGGGACAGCGGTGAAAGCGAAACTTCCGTCACTCTTTGCCGTGATTTTTTTGATATAGGCTTCTGCCGTGGAATTGTGCAGATACAGCGTGGCGCCATGGGCGACATTGGTTTCTTCCAGATCGCCGTCATAGAATTTGACTACACCCTGAAGGGTATTATTGTCCTTCACTTCTTCGGGCTTGCAAGCGGTAAGGGCCACAGTGCAGCCGACTAATAAAAACAAAAAGAGCTTTTTCATGTGCTATTGGTTTATGGTTAAAAACTGCTGCAAAGATAGTCATATTTCCAACATGAAGTGCCATTTTCCAAATTTAATTTTCACCACAGCAAAACCTATCTCCATTTTGTATAATTTTGCACCCTCGCATGCCTGCACCGGCAGCCTTTCCGAACAGAAAAACAAAAAAAGAGAGATTCATGGCAACATCCGCTTCCAACAGACCCGAAAGCTTCATTCAGGAAACCGTACGGTACCTCATCGGAAATCATTCCGATTTGCACCGATTCTGCATCATTTTGCCATCCAACCGTTCCGCCAGAGCTTTCCGTGACGAGCTGCAGAGCAGCATGAAAGGAGGTTCTCTCTTTCCTGACATCACGACCATAGCAGAATGGATGCAAACCCTGTCCGGTCTCCGCACTGCCAAGGATGAAGTGCTGCTGATGACACTGTTCGAACTTTGCGCGGAAATGCATCCCGGAGATACCCTCTCCTTCCGCGATTTCTGCGGATACGCACGGATGCTGCTGAAGGACTTCGACGACATCGACATGTCGCTGGCTCCGGCGGACGATGTGATGGAATCCCTTCTGCAGATCAAGGAAATGGAAGCCAACATGCGGGACGGAGGCCTCTCTTCCTCCGGAAAAACACACATACACAGCCGCTACCTCGACTTTTGCAGGGAATTGCCGCTGTATTATCACCGGCTGCGCGAACGCCTGTCTGCTCAGGGTCTGTCCTACCAGGGCATGCAGTATAGGGAAACGCTGGACAGATTGGAAAACCGCATATCCGCCCTTCCCTACGGGAAATATGTATTTGTAGGATTCAGTGCCCTCTCCAATGCGGAAGAGGCGCTGCTGCTCCGACTGTACAGTCTGGGAAAGGCAGAACTCATCGTGGACTGTGAGCAATGGTATCTGCAGACCGATGTGCCGAACCCGGCCGGCCGTTTCATACACCGGCTGCAATCGAAAATGCCGGTCACCGTATTCCAGCACGATTTTTTGCACGAAATGCATAAAAAAGTGGAAATCATAGGATTTCCTCAGGAAAGCACCCAGGCAGATTTTCTTCACGAACTGCTGCTGCAACTGAGACAGGAAGATCCGGAAGCCCGATGCGCCGTCGTCCTGCTGAAGGAGAACCTGCTCCTCCCCGTCCTCTATGCGCTGCCGGATGACAAAGCCAACATCAGTATGGAATATCCCGTGTACAACACAGCAGTATTTTCCCTGGTGCACCACTACCTGACGGCCCTGGAAAACAGAGACAGATTCCTCGGCGGTTCCCAGACGGAAGCCCGCATCTACCACAAGGATTTGCGCTGTTTTTTGGGAAACACCTTCTTACAGGAACGCATGCGGGCGGACGGACAGCCATCGGATTTTTCCTCCGAAACCCGCATTTTCTATACGCGGGACTCCCTGCTTGATTTTCTGGAATCGGGATCCATGGACAAAGCAACGGCCGAACGCGTGACCGGATGGCTGTTTGCCGACCTTTCGGCCAACGAAATCCGGGCCCGTATGGAAGATATGCTGACCTACCTCGACGACGAGCACATGCAGGAAACGCACCGGGCCATGATCACGCAACTGCGGAAATCCCTGCAGGAAATCTTCCCCATCTGCGAACACATTCCGGACGCGGACATTTCCTCCCTGCGCTATCTGCTGGAGAACCTGGTATCTGCCATCACTTTTCCTTTTGAGAGCGAACACAGCAGCCGCCTTCAGATCAACGGAATGTTGGAAACCAGAGTACTGGATTTCGACCATGTCATCCTGCTGTCTGCCAATGAAGGGGTTCTGCCGAACAGAAAGGCATCCCAGACCCTGATTCCCTTCGATGTCCGAAGATACTATGACCTGCCTACTTATCAGAATCACGAGGCGGTAATGACCTATCACTTCTTCCGCCTGCTGCAGCGGGCCAGCCGTATTTTCCTTGCCTATAACATGGATGACCGGGAAGAAGTCCGGGAAAAAAGCCGGCTGCTACAGCAGATTTCCCTGTACTGGAAAAATCAGGAAAATGTGGAAATCAGGGAAAGAATCTGTGCCTTGCCCCAGCCCGTCCGGCATGCACAGGAAGACATCCGCATTCCGAAAAGCGGGGCTCTGATGGAAAAACTGCAGCGGATGGATTTTTCACCCAGCCTGATCAATCTGTACCTGGAATGTCCGCTGAAATTCTGTTTCCGATACCTGCTGAAACTGAATCCCCCCACCGAACCGGAAGAGGAAATACAGGCCAACACCATGGGAACGGTCATACACCATATTCTGGAAAAACGGCTGCAGCCCGGAGCCCTGGACCTGGATACAAAACACCTGAGAGAAGAAGTCATCGGAGCTTTCTGTGACAAAAACCTCTGCGGTATCGTCCTCAAACCGGAAGATGTGCTGCACGAAAAAAACCGTCTGATACTGGAATTGTCACTGCGCTACCTCCGGGATTACCTCCTCCACTTCCAGAAAGAAGTGGAAAAAAACGGAAATCCGGTACTGAAAGTGGAAGAAAAAATCAGCAGCAGCCTGGAAATCGGAGACAGAATCATCCGACTCACGGGATTCATAGACCGCATGGATGCTGAAAACAGTATTCTGCGCGTAATCGACTACAAAACAGGATTTTTCGATCCAAAATCTCTTCGTTTGGAAAACGCGGCTGAACTTTTTGACGGAAAGCACAAGGAAGCCCTGCAACTGATGCTGTACATGTTTGTCAAACATCGGGAGGAACGGATTCCTCAATTGCAGGCTCAGATTGTTTCCTTCCAGCATCCCAAAGAGACCTGCCTGCTTTCCGTACACGACAGAAACATATTTTCACAGGAAGATTTCCAGACTTTCGAACACAGCCTCTGCGAATTCATCGGAAGAATGTTCGACACTTCCGAGGATTTCACCTGCATACGGGAAGAGATGCATTGTGACTATTGCGATTTCAAAAGCCTGTGCTTCTGATGGCTTCCGTTTCAAACCCTCGAGCGAAGAGATAAGACCTCAACTTCCATTCCTGCTCTTCCGGTGCGAGATGCGAATGGGTGCGTTTCCAGGAATCCGCCACTCGGGCGATGGTTTCTGCATAATCTGAGAAATCCGTATTTTCCATGGCGTAACGAACACATCGATCGGATATTCCCTCTTGCCGGAGGGCGGCTGCTATTTTCATCCTTCCCCAGCGCTTGATGCGGTAGTGCCCGGACACAAAAGCCATTGCATAGCGCGATTCATTGAGAAAATTTTCGGAAATCAGTTCGGCAATCACTGCTTCGGAATCCCTCTCGGAGACGCCCCAAACAGACAGACGACGCCTCACCTCCTGTTGACTGCGTTCCTGATAGGCACAATATTTTTCAGCCCGTACCAGTGCTTCCGTATAGGTCATATCCTATTGTCTGACAAGATTTCCGCTGCAGACAGGCTGTCCGCCGTACAGCACACGGTACAGATAAACGCCCTGCGGCATTCCATCCAAAGACAAAACGGTTTCTTCCTCATTCAAGATGCGGTCAAGCACCTTGCGACCATCTGCCGCATAGAGCTGGAGCAAAGCACCGAGCCACTGTTTGTCAATGCGGATATTCCACTGTGCGTTGGCAGGATTCGGATAGGTACGGAACATGCCGGTTCCGAAATCCGCAATGGATTCCGCCGTATCCTGTACAGTGAAATGCAATGTATAGACATGATTGGAGACGCCGTCTTCGGCAGTCAGGCGAATTTCGGCAGTAGCTCCGTCCACTCCTTTTTCCGAAGGTGTGTAAACCAGGGTATCGTATATGTCGGAAACTTCCTTTGTATAAGTAATTTCCGGTACGTAATCTGCCGGTGTACCGGCAGGCAGCAGAATGTCATACGACAGGCGGGACTTCTCAAAACCGGCCAAAGGCAGAGAATCCATCTGTATGCCGTTCAGCCAGGAACTGTATATCAGTTCAATGTCGTCCACAGAAAGTTCATTGCCGATGTGGCCGCCCAAAATGGAAGAATCCGAGGCCAAATAAATCAGTATGTAGCGAGGCTCAGCCGTTCCAGAATAGGAAAAGGGAATTTTCAGCTGTGTCCAATGGGTAGCCGGAGCCAAGGTATCCGTACGAGGCAACAGGTAATTGATGCAGGCCGTGTACAGCGAGGAATCCTGAATATGGTTCATGTATTGGAAATCTGTATCCCCGTGAATATAGGCCACAATGCGGGCTCTGGAGGTATCCGCCTCCACTGCGTAATATTTCACCCACAGATAGAGGGAATCCGGAGTGGCCTGCAACGGATGACAGAACCTGGAATCCGTCCTTTCCGTGGAAAAATAGTTGAGGGGTGAAAAAACAGAAATGGAACCTATGTTGAAACGTCCGTTGCTCACCAGACCGCTCACTGCCATGGAGATGCCTCCACCATTGACATTGCGCGTCTGCAGCGTCAGATAGCTTTTGCCGCTTCCTCCCGGCCGACAGCCTTCGCTACGATCGTGCACGGAAGTGCTGTGGATGATGTCGGATATGATTTTGCTATAGGCAGAAGGAAGTCCGACAATCTGACAAACAGAGGAATTATAGGAATTCCATCCCAAAGGAAGGCTGAAACTGTCTGTGTCCCAATATTCGAAACCGGCATTGTCCAACTGATACGTCTGGGCGTTCGTGCAGGATATACCTGCAATGACAAATAAAACAATGATGAGATTTTTTTTCATGAATATTTTTTGTTTTTGACATATTACAAAATCAATTCTCCGCTGTCCGCATCCAGCAACAGAGTCTGCATGGGACGGAGCTGTACCTCGACCTGACGGCCATTGCGCAAACGTATGCTGCGGACACCGCCTTCGGCCGTATGTATCATCAGCAGACCGGATCCGGCAATGACAGCATCTCCGGATTCATCGTAGATGTGACAGCCGGCCCTGCGGAACAGCTGCTGCCAGAGCCCGGAAGTCATCAGAGGCAGGGAAAAGAAATAATCCGTGGACTGTTCCTGTACCCTGCAGGCAGCCGCCACACGGGCAGGAGACATTGTATCGAAAATGGCCAAAGTTTCGGTACGGGCATCCCGGATGGCGAAGAACACCTGGGGTCGGGCCTTCACACTGTCTCCCTGATTCATAAAAATGGTTTTTCCGACTTCTGCAATCTTTTCGCCTTTTTGCAGACTATCCCCCAGGGCAGTACAGAAACGGATATCCGGAATACGGGTATCGTAAAAAGTATCCAGCTGCATGCCGACGGTTTCCGACACATGACGCACATCCAACGTGCGACCGTCATTGTAGCCCGGAGCGGTCAGCCAGATGAGGCTGCGTCCGTCTTTGGCCACGTTCTTCCTTATCCACTGCCGCTGTTCGGGCGTCAGCAGAAAGCAGTTGACAAAAACCACGGCCTTGTACGAAGCCAAAGGCATCTGCATCAAATCCGAGAGGTAACAGGTAGCCACCGACGCCCCGGACTTGAAGGCTTCTATAGGCACCACATTGACCGAGGTCTGATCCGTTATGGGGTCATCCACATCACGGGAAGCTGTATGCAGAAATACCTTGGTATCAAACACCATCAATACATCTGCCGGACTGTCCTGTTCCTTATGGAAATAACGTTCTTCCACCTTGTGGATGCCGGCGATTTCCGACATATAGTCCGGATCATCCCACCAGCCGGTGTTCATCAGCGGACCGAAATCGTAAAACCACATGCCGCCTCCGCGCAGGAAAGGATTCAGCACAAACTTACGCATCATCTGTATGCTTTCCTCCTTGGGATAGGTTTGGAGACCGCCAAGGTATACATAACCCAGATGCGTCGGCTGATCCATTTCGTCCAACCAGAGTTTGCCGTGCAAATTGACGGATTCGATCAGTCCGCGGGACAAGGCGGGTCCGCCGGGTTTGCGGCAGTTTTTGTTATAGGCTTGGGGGGCGCACAGAAAATCAATATAAGGCGAAGTCAGAATATCCTGCTCACACAAATGTCCTCCGGCCGCCTGACGGCCAAAAAGAGAAAGATAATAACCATAGAAACAGCCCACAGTAATAGGACGCGGCCATTCTTTTTTCACCACTTCGGCAAAAGCGAGCGCGCTGCGGGTCACCGAACGGTGCAGGCATTCATAATAATCGGACACGGCCTGCTCCCTCTGCGGATCCCGGTAAATACCAGCCGAAGTCTCATGCCGTTCCATTCCGGGAAGAACCAGATGATCCAGAGAGGCTTCCGTATCGTTCCAGGCTTTGCGTAACGCTTTGTCCGAACCGTATTTTTCTTTCAAAAAAAGCCGGAAATACTGACGCATGGGTTCGGACACATCCGGATCGTGCTTCACGAAGGCCCAATTGTGGTTTTCTCCATTCAGACCATTGGCTATCTGTATCCCCATCAGATGATGACCTTCCGGTGTAGCAGCAAACTGACGGCAGAATTCGGCCAGCAGACCTTCCATCCACTGCTGCCATTCAACGGAAGCGTAACTGCAGCGAGGCACTGTATTCAAATCCTGCCAGAGATAGTTCTGATGGGACGGGCGATAAGGTTCCGGCTGCAAGGTATCATCAGCAAAACGACAACACTCTTCCGGATGTTGTTTCAGCCACCAGAAAGGCGGGTTCACATGCAAGCGGAACATCACGGCAGCGTCGGGACAATGCTGCAACACGCCCTGCACCTGCCGGCGGGCCTCCGCTATATCCAGGACCCCGTTTTCGGGAAGCATTTCTTCGAACCACAAGTCCAGCTGATACAGTTTGAATCCGGCCTGAGCAAACTGACGGATGTGTTGGGAGGGCTGTGCCTCATAGGAACGGTTTCCCGTCGGACGGTCCGTCAGTGCGTAGAATTGCGGCAAGGTTGGCACATCATTGAGATACAGTGCCGGACGGCCTTTGTACATTTTCACTTCAGCTTTGTCCACCGTCTGCGCACCCGTAGCGGATGCACACAGAGACAGAACGATGAGTAAGAAGTTGCGGATGTTCATAAAACGATATTTGGCTACTTTTTTTGCAAAAGTAGCATTTTTTCCTCAATGAATACACGCTACGCCCTATTTTTTTGCAAAGATTTTTTCCCCTTACATTAAAAAAGGTATCTATATTTGGCCTATATTTGCAGTTTTAAAGATTTAAGTCATGCAAGCAGGAAAATTCGCCGTCATCGGCATCGGAAATTTCGGTAAATCAATTGCTATCAATCTGGCCCGCAAAGGAGCTGAAGTGATGGCTATCGACAATAACTACGAAAAGATAGAAAACATCAGCGAAGATGTATCCTATGCCGTCACCCTGAATGCCACAGACCGCAGGGCGCTGCTGTCTCAGGACATCGCCAGTTTCGATGCTGTCATCGTGGCCATAGGCAATCCTTTCGAGCAGCGGCTACTGTGCGTAGCCCTGTTGCTGGATTTCGGTGTCAAGCGCATCATCTGCCGCGCCGTGGGCCGAAATCAGCGTTTCATACTGAACAAAATGGGTGTCACGGAAATCATTTCCCCCGAACAGGAAGTGGGCTTTTCCGTTGCTCGCCGGCTGATGAACCCGAGCCTTGTATCCTATCTGGATCTTCCGGACGATTACAGCGTAGTGGAAATCATCGCGCCCAAGCACATCTGCAACATGGAGTACGGACAAATCGATTTCCGGGACAAATACAAACTCAGCCTCATCACCATCCGACGCAACGTGGAGGAATGGGGAGGCCAGAAACGACAGCATGTGCTCGGCGTCCCCGACACCAAAACCATACTGCTGAAGGATGACATCCTGGTGCTTTTCGGAAAAAACAAAGACATCGAAAAATTCGTTGAAATAAACAACTAGCAGGAAATGAAATCGCTGCGACAGCATCGGGAAGATATCAAATTCTTCATTTGGGATTACATCGACAAGGTGCATGACACTTTCAAGATCATCAGTATCTTCGTGTCGTTTTTCACCATCGGTGTGATTGCCTACTACTTTGGATATCCCCAGACAAAGTCCAGTACAACAATATGTAAAGCACTTATTCACTGTAGTTTACTTTTCTATGTGGTGAAATACTTAAGTTGCGCTTTCTTCTCGGTACACACCACACACTACCTTCGGAAAAACAAACTGGAAGGGATTGTCGTATTGTGCATCATCTTCTGGTTCATTTTCCGCTTTCTGATTCTCTCCAGCCTCAATTCCTCGGAAGAAATCAGCGATTTGAGCGACATTTCCATGCTGCTGGTGCAGATTTACTTTTTCTTCATGATGATCTTTGAACTGTCCAATATGGGACACGTTTTCAACCGTTTTCAATTTGGTCCCCGCGGATGGATGATCGGTTCCTTTCTGTTGCTGATATCGGCCGGCACCATCCTGCTGATGCTGCCGGAAATGACCACCGGCGGCATTTCCTTCATCGATGCCCTGTTTACAGCCACCAGCGCCAGCAATATCACGGGACTGACCGTATTGGACACCAGCAGTGCCTTTACCTTGAAAGGCCAGTTTGTCCTGCTGCTGCTGATGCAATTGGGAGGCATCAACATCATCTGTTTTGCCACCTTCCTGTCAACATCCTACAAGGAAAGCAAAATCCGCACGCAGTCCGTACTGCAAGGCATACTGAGCACCTCCTATTCCGGTTCTCGCACCATGTTGCGTACCATTCTGGGACTGACATTCTGCATCGAACTGATCGGATTCCTGCTATTGTTCTTTTACTGGAACCACAATCACTACTATAGCGATTCGCTGACCCACAACTTGTTCCTGGCCGCCTTCCACTCTGTGGCCGCCTTCAACAACTCGGGTATTTCCATACTGGAAGACGGGATGATGAACCCGCTTTTTCTCCATGACTACTACATTCAGTGGGTCACACTCATCATGTTTTCCCTGGGAAGCCTCGGCTTTGTTACCCTGCACGACATCTTCAGCAATTGTCTGCAGCACTACAAGGGAAAAGGATTCTGGAAACAGCTGAAGATTACCTCCCGCATCATCATCATCGTATCTGCAGGACTCGTGCTGGTCGGAACGCTCTGTTTCTTTCTCTTCGAATACAACAACACCTGCGAGGGCATGAGCTTGGGAGAGCGGAGCATGCATGCTCTTTTCATGGCCTCTTCGGCCCGTTCTTCGGGATTCAGTACGGTGGACACTTCCCAACTTGCCTTACCGACCATCATCATCTTCCTGCTGCTGATGTTTGTCGGAAGCTCGCCCACCTCTACCGGAGGCGGTATCAAGGTGACCACTTTCTACATCCTAATCAAGTCGGCCATCGCTACCATACAGAACAAAAAGCAGGTAACCATCGCCAACCGCTCCATTCCTGGAAACCTGATTGACAAATCCTACACCGTCATTATGCTGGCTTTGGGACTCATTGTCGGAAGCACCCTGATTATTTCCCTTTCCGATCCACAGTTCCACTTGGAACAAATTCTGTTTGAGGTCACTTCTGCCCTCGGCAACGTGGGTCTGTCCGTCAATATCTGCTCTTCTATGAGCCAATTGGGCAAACTGGTGCTGACGCTGCTGATGTTCATCGGACGCATCACCATCCTGACCATGGCGATTTCGGTCACCCGGAAAGCCAGCCGCAATTATACCTTAGTAACCACCAATAACCTGAGTATTTCCTGATGAAACAGACTCAAATCGGATGCCTTCCCTTCTTTTGTTCTCTCTTGGGACTGATTATTCTGGGTCCTTGGGGATCCTTTGCCGGATTCCTTGTGGGAAGTCTGTTCAGCATGAAGACGCCTGCTCGCCGGATCAGCGAGCAGGTGCTGTACAACATCTGCGCCCTGTTCGCTGCCGTAATGAAGGCAGATCGGCACATCATGCAATCCGAACTTTACTCCTACCGGGACTTCTTCCTGAAACGCTTTGGGCAGGAAGCGGCATCCAAAGCCATAGATTTTCTGAAAGAATTAAAAGACAAAAACATAAATATTGCCGAACACGCGGCCAAGCTGAACCTGAAACTCAATTACACCGAACGACTGGAAATATTGCGCTATCTATTTCAGTTGTCTTATGCCGACGGAGACATCGGCAGCGGGGAACTGGACCTCATCCGACAAATTTCATCCTATTTCCAGATCCGGCAATCGGATTTCAATTACATCTACAATGCCTATTTCTATAGCCAGCAGAATTACCAATACGGCTGGTATCAGTACGGAAACAATCAGTACGGAAACAATCAATACGGAAACAGCTACCGCCCTTCCCAGAATCTGGAAGCGGACTACGCCATACTGGGTGTAAGGAGCAGCGATTCGGACGAGACCATCAAAAAGGCCTACCGGCGAATGGCCATAGACAATCACCCGGACAAGGTGGCCCATTTGGGCGAGGCTGCCCGCAAGGAAGCGGAGACCCGCTTTGCCCAGATCAACGAAGCCTATCAACGCATCAAAAAAGCCCGAAATATTTCATAAGAAACTCAGAACAACGATACATATGTTTACAGGAATTGTAGAAAAAACAGGAAAAGTAGTCGACATCATTCAGGACAAAACCAATGTGGATTTTGTGATTGAAGTGGACTTCATTGACGAACTGAAAATTGACCAGAGCATGGCCCACGACGGCTGCTGTCTTACCGTAGTCCGCATTGACAGGGAGAAAAAACAGTACGTGGTCACTGCCATGACGGAAACTTTGCAGAAAACCAACCTAGGCAGCTGGCATATCGGCTACGAGGTCAATCTGGAAAGAAGCATGCGACTCGACGGCCGTTTCGACGGGCACATTGTCCAAGGTCATGTAGACCAGACCGCTGTCTGCACCAAAGTGGTGGACGAAAACGGCAGTTGGCGCTACTATTTCCGCTACGAACCCAAAGCCGGATTTCTCACCGTGCCCAAAGGTTCCATCTGTGTAAACGGTGTCAGCCTGACGGTAGTGGATTCGGAAAAAGGCGAATTTTCGGTAGCCATCATCCCTTATACCCACAAGGTTACCAATTTTCACAACCTGCACGAGGGCAGCATCATCAACATCGAATTCGATATATTGGGAAAATATTTCGCCCGGCTGATGGACGAATACCTCCGACAAAATGAAATAACCAAATAATCAAATAAAAACATGACAAACATCGTTTTATTCGGCCCTCCGGGAAGCGGTAAGGGCACCCAATCCAAACGCCTGTTGGAAAAATATCATTTAGAATACATCTCTACAGGAGACGTCATCCGTGAACAGATTGCCAAAGGTACCGAGCTCGGCATGAAAGTCAAGAGCCTCTCCGAACAGGGCATTCTGGCTCCGGACGAACTCGTTATCCAATTACTGGAATCCAAAATGAACGAGGCTCCGGATGCCAAAGGTTTCCTTTTTGACGGTTTTCCGCGCACCAACGCCCAAGCCGAAGCCCTGGATCAGCTTTTGGCCAAAAGGCATTCCGAAGTCCGTACCATGGTGGCACTTGACGTGCCGCAGAACGAACTGCTGCAACGCCTGCTGAAACGCGCCCAGATCGAAGGCCGCAAAGACGATACGGAAGAGGTGATTCTGAAGCGTTTCCGTGAATATGAAGCCAAAACGATGCCGGTCATCGAATTTTACAAGAAGCAGGGAAAATACCACCGCATCGATGGAGTGGGCAGCATGGATGAAATTTTCGGACGTATCACCCAAGTCATAGACAGCATACTGTAAATCATGGAAAACGACTGCATTTGTGCCATCTCGACTCCGCCCGGGAAAGGGGCTCTGAGCGTTATACGTCTTTCCGGAAAGGGATGCCACGAAGCCTTGTCGTCCGTCTTTGTACGGAATAACAACCGTAAAGATTTCCCCGTCGGCCGGGTGTGCTACGGGGAAATCCGCAGCGGGGACCGTTGCCTGGACGAAGCGGTTGTATGGACATACCGGGCCCCCCACTCTTTTACCGGGGAAGACATGGTGGAAATTTCCTGCCATGGATCAACCTACATACAGCAGCAAATCATTGAGCTGCTTTTATCCCACGGCTGCCGCATGGCCGAAGCTGGGGAATTTACCCGAAGAGCCTTTTTGAACGGAAAAATGGACCTTTCGCAGGCCGAAGCGGTGGCCGATCTCATTGCTTCCGACTCGGCTGCTTCTCATCAATTGGCCATGCGCCATCTCAAAGGTGGCTTTTCTACAAAAATCGAAGCACTGCGTCAACAGCTGATACGTATTGCGTCCCTTCTGGAACTGGAATTGGATTTCAGCGAGGAAGATGTGGAATTCGCTGACCGCAGCCAGGTCCGCAACCTCATGGATGAACTGGAGCGGGAAATCGGGCAGTTGCGCCACTCCTTCCGATTGGGCAATGTATTCAAAAACGGAATCCCCGTTGCCATTGTCGGAAGTCCCAATGTGGGAAAATCCACCCTGCTGAATCAATTGCTGCAGGAGGAAAGAGCCATTGTATCGGATATTCCCGGTACTACACGGGATACCATTGAAGACGTGCTGCACATCGGGAGCCACAGTTTCCGCATCATTGATACCGCCGGTTTGCGGGAAAGCAGTGACGTCATTGAACAATGCGGGGTGGAACGAAGCTATAAAGCCATCGAAAAAGCCATGATTGTGCTCTACGTAAGCACCTGCCCTGCCACGGCGGACGGAATCCGTCAAGAGTTGGCTCCCCTGAAAGCCAGAGGGCTGCAAGGAAAAAAATGCATTGTTCTGTTGAACAAAACCGACCTTTGCCCCGGCTTTTCCGTTGCTCCATACCGTTTGGATGAGGACACCGATGTGCTCGCCGTTTCAGCCAAAAACGGCACCCAGATGGAAGAGTTACTGCAACAATTGGAAGACTATTCCTCCCGACTCGTAGCTACGCCTGACCTGCTGGTATCCAACCTCCGGCACTACGAGGCTCTCGGACAGGCCGAAAACGCACTGCAGCGGGCACGTCATGCCTTGTGCAGCAATGTTTCCACCGAATTCGTCATGACAGATATTCACGAGGTCATACGGGCCCTCGGCAGCATCGTCGGGGAAATCACCACCACCGACATTCTGACCTCCATTTTCAGTCAGTTTTGCATCGGAAAATAATTTTCAGGGCCAGATAATGACACTATAGGAGCCCGGCGTGGCGGTTTGCCCAGCGCTCGGTGTAGAAATCATCGTAGGATTTGTCGGCGGGATGTTTGCGGGTGAACCACATCAGGTGCAGCACGGAGGGTAATCCTATAACCAGCAGGTAGAGCGGACCGAAAATCAGGGAGTCGACGGTGTGTCCGTCCGCTTCGTGGCGAATCGTCCGCTCATCGTGAGCGAGCTGCGGACTTACAAAAGCAAAATTGCCTAAGGATACGCCGCCCGCGGTTTTCGGCATCTCGGCAGTCAGCACAATGCAGAAATGCCGGTAATCGATTTTCCGCACATTCTTCGACAGCAGCAGCAATCCCACTGCCACCAGGTTCTGCGGCAGTTGCCAGAGGAAAGTGAAGGAGAAAAAGAAGGAAGTTAAACATAATGTTGCATTTTTTACTGGAACTCTTCAAAAAGGAGAATCATAGGTTATTGGTTTTGTTGCAGTGTATCAATCAGCAGTTCTATTCCTTTGTATAAAGTTTTGAATTCAAGATTGCCAAGAATATTCTTTCGATGTGTGGGATCTCCGATAAATCGAACCACATCATAACTGCGTTTTTCTGTGGTTATGACTCGAAGGTCTTTCCCCAATATTTTTTTCAAATGTAGAATAATATCAGTAATTTTATTTTCAACCCCAGGGCTAATATGAATGACTTCTGATTTTATTTTATCGGTCTTTAATAAAATAACTGTCTTAATGATACATTTAATTGTATCGTCAATATGGGTGAAATCAATAATTTGGTCGCCGCCTTCTATAAATAATGGTTCACCATTGATAGCACTTTTAACAAAAGAAGGAATAACGCGACCTTCAATATCGTAATTATTTCCATATACATTTGAAAAACGGAGAATTGCATATTTGCTTATTAAAGATTCAACCATATGTTCCCCATCCAACTTGCATCTCCCATAAATATTTATAGGGTTCTTTTCAGCGGTTTCCTTGACAGGGAATGATGATTGTTCCCCATAGACTTCACGACTGCTGCCAAAAATTAAACTTGTTTCGGGATTCTTTGCAACATTTTCAATTATGTATTTTGTCCCGTAATAATTAACTGCGATACAATTTTTCTTATCTTTTTCAGCATCAATAACGCGGCTAACCGCAGCCAAGTGGAGTACAATGTCAAATTGTTTATTGGAAAAATAGGTTTTTACTGCTTTTTCATTGCGAATGTCAAGAAAATCAAAATCAATTTGTTCACGATACTTAATATCATTGAAAACAGGTTCTTTTATGTCTATACCATATATTTCCCATTGTAGATTTTCATTTACAATCTTTTCAACGAGACTTCTACCAATAAAACCTGAAATGCCGGTGATCAAAATTTTCAACTTATGCATAGCAAAATATGACCTACTTCATCAATAATTATTTTTTTGTTGTCGTTCTTTGTCACAAAAGCAAAGCCATTGTAAAAAGGTTCAACAATTAGATACCGTTCTCGATAAATAGGATTCCCGTGAATATCAATATGGCACCATCCTGTTTCATCTTTTGCTGTAGCAAAACCTTTATGAAAAACCCCAAGATCCAAAAATTCTTTTTCGTTCAAAAAATTGCCATCAGCGTCAATGTGCTTAAATTTGCCATTGAGAAGCATAACGCAAGAAAAACCATCTTTAAAATCACCAACATATCTATAATTGTCAGAATATAGGCGTTCTCCTTGGGTGTTGATATGAAAATAGCGATTGGAAAAATCCCGAACCACACATTTCTGTTCCTGAAAATTGCCGCAAAAAGCATAGTTGTCTGTGTAAACACGATTCCCACCACTATCAATATGAAAGCAATTGTTTTTGAAGTCAGTCACAGCCGCGAGCCCGTCGTAAAACCCAAAGGTGCGTTTATATCGTTCAAGATAAATTGGATTTTCATTTGTATCAATATGGTACCATCCTGTTTCGTCTTCGACGGGCGCAAGTCCGGGAGGATGGAATTTTAATCTGTTTTTAAAAATCTTCATTTTTGATAAGTTGGTTGTTGTAAATCAAAGCTTCCAAATTCATTGTTTTTGCACTTGAGAGTGCATCCTCTTTCGTGTGTACTATCGGTTCTCCTTGAGCATTGAACGATGTATTTATCAATGCGAGCACCTTATATTTCTCATATAAACAGGTCAGCAAATGATACATAAACGGATTGTCATCCACAGTATCAATTGTCTGAATTCGCGCTGTTTGATTTGCGTGAATCACACCGCACAAATCGTTGTCAAATTCGTGTCTGATTTCAAAATCCATTAACATATATTTTGACGGAGCTGCGACTCGTTGGATGGCAACTTTTTCTGCGATAGACTTGAGCATAATCGGAGCGACAGGGCGATACCATTCTCTTTTTTTGACTTTTGTTTTAGTACATGACAAAAAAAATGAAATTTTCGTATAATTTATTGTTACCCAAATAGTTATCAACACATTTTGTCGAAAACTATTTGATGGTCATTATTAAAAAAGTGATTGATATTCAGTAATTTAGAAGCAAAAAAAACACCACATTTTTTTCT
>JAZLLH010000061.1:0-75886 GCA_045598025.1 Bacteroidales bacterium
GTTAACAGGAGTGGCACGACCAGTGTCGTGGTCATTGACAAGAGCGACGGCAAGTTCCGTCAGGCGAGGTGTTTCGGCACATCATCGGATCCATCGGAAATAGAGCGGCTGTGCGGGCAAGCCGCAAACTGGATCATGCGGTACGGCGGCCAGCAGCTTCTTGACTTCGATGCGACGGAACAGGCAAGGAAAGACTACAGGAAGCTGCTGTCGAATGTTGAGCGTACACTCCAGAACGTCCCCCAGATTATACTGAACAGAGTTTATGACGCCATCGGGTTCAATGCAGTCGGAGACGACATCCTCCGCCATTTGGCCATAGCCAGGGTCTGCCAGCCCATGAGCAAGGTAGCCACAGCCGACTACCTGAAATCCTATTTCGATGAAGATGTGAAACTCCATAACATCTACAGATACATGGACAAACTTTACTCCACGCAGCGGGAACTGGTCCAACGAATAAGTGTAGAACACACGATGAAGGTGCTGGGCGGCAGGATAGGGCTTGTATTCTACGATGTGACCACGCTGTACTTCGAGTCCGCACCAGACCCTTCTGATGAACTGCGGCAAAACGGATTTTCGAAGGACGGAAAGACCGCCGAGTCGCAGATTGTCCTCGGCCTGCTGGTAAGCGAGGACGGTTACCCGCTTTCCTACTCTATCTTCAGCGGCAAACAGTATGAAGGCCATACGATGATACCTGTTATCGACGACTTCGTGCAGCGGTTCGCTCTGACTGATTTCATCGTGGTTGCCGATGCCGGTCTGATGAACGAGAAAAACGTCGAATTGCTTGAATCAGCAGGCTACAAGTACGTTATCGGCGCACGCATCCGGAAGGAGTCACCGAAAGTCAAGGAATGGATGCTTTCCCTGGAGAAGGTCGACGGCAACATGGCTGAATACAGAAAGAGCGGTCACCGCCGTCTTGTGGTCAGTTATTCGGTTTCCCGTGCCAAAAAGGACGCGTACAACAGGGAAAAGGGTGTTGAAAAGCTGCGTAAGGCATATGCAAAGGGCACACTGACAAAGGACAAGGTAAACAAGCGTGGATATAACAAGTTCCTGGACATCAGCAAGGACATTGAAATTACTATTAACGAGGGGAAAATACTTGAAGATGCCGGCTGGGACGGTCTGAAGGGGTATGTGACGAACACGGAACTGGACATGGCGGAAGTCATCCGCCAGTACCACGGACTATGGGTCGTAGAAAGGGCGTTCCGAATCGGAAAGGGACAGTTGGAGGTGAGACCGATGTTCCATTTTACCGACAGACGCATTGAGGCACACATCTGCATCTGTTTTGTAGCGTACAAAATGTACAAGGAGTTGGAACGCAACATCCGGAAACTGGGAATAGCGATGAGCGTTGACAAGGTTCTCAACGTAGCCAAGACAATCACTACCATCCGCCTGCGGCTTCCCAACGGCGAGCTGTACAGCGAAACGCTTTACACGACACCGCAGCAGGAAGCCATCAGACCATTGATTGACCCGGATTTTGCGTAGGGTGCCTCATTGTCAAAGTCAGGAAATACGAAAAAAGGCGGGTATACCCGCCTTTGACACATCGGAATGCGGCCGGAGCCTACAGGAAAACCGCCATCTGCTGCTGTAGCTTTTGGGCTTCTTCTCCTGCCCTTTCGGCAAAATCACTTCCCTTGGAAGCATAAATGATGCCGCGGGACGAATTGACCAGCAAACCGCAATCCTTGTTCATACCGTATCTGATAACAGCCTCCAGACTTCCTCCCTGCGCTCCCACACCGGGAATCAGCAGAAAGTGATCGGGAACGATGCGGCGTATGTCGGCCAGCATCTCTGCCTTGGTGGCACCGACCACATACATCATATTTTCTTCGCTGCCCCATTGTTTGGAAGTTTCCAGCACTTTTTCAAACAAAGGACGACCTCCGCAGTCCAGCATCTGGAAATCGTCTGATCCCTTGTTGGATGTCAGAGCAAGCACTATGATCCAAGCATTGTCGAAACCCAGGAAAGGCTTCACGCTGTCTTCACCCATATAGGGAGCAACCGTCACTGCATCAAAGCGCAAACGGGGATTTTCGTTTCCGAAAAAGGCTTGGGCATACCTTGCCGAAGTATTGCCGATATCCCCCCGTTTGGCATCGGCAATCACGAAAACGTCCGCTGACTTTTCGCGAAGATAGGCCAGCGTACGGTCCAGACTGCGCATGCCCTGCCATCCGTAGGATTCGTAAAATGCCAAGTTCGGCTTGTAGGCTACGGTGTACGGCAAAGTGGCATCTATGATGGCTTTGTTGAAACTGAAAATAGGATCTTCCTCTTTCAGCAGATGTTCAGGCACCTTGGCCAAATCGGTATCCAGACCGACACAGAGGAAACTCTTTTTTTGACGGATTTGATTGATTAATGTCTGCTTGTCCATATTGATTATTTTGTTTTGTTCACTTTGCTTCCATTGTTTCCCGCCGCATCATCTATAATCATGGAAAGGGATATACGACGGCGGGCCGCATCAACGGACAGTACTTTTACCTCCACTTTCTGATTCAGTTTGACCACATCGTTGGGATTGCTCACCCTACGTTTGGCCATCTGGCTGATATGCACCAGGCCGTCCTGATGCACCCCGATATCCACAAAACAGCCGAAAGCAGCAATATTGACCACTACCCCTTTCAGCACCATGCCTTCCTGAAGGTCGCTGATACCGGAAATGTTATTATCGAATTCAAAAAGATCGAAAGTTTCGCGAGGGTCACGTCCCGGCTTGGCCAACTCCGACATGATGTCCGTCAGGGTGGGAATGCCGAAACGCGGTGTGACAAAGTCCTGTATGCGAATTTGTCTGCGCAGGTCTTCCCGGGACATCAGTTCCTGGATACTGCAGTGCAGGGAAGCGGCCATGCGCTCGACCACTTCGTAACTCTCCGGATGCACCGCACTGCGGTCCAAGGGATTTTCGGCCCCGCCTACACGAATAAAACCGGCGGCCTGCTCAAAGGCCTTGTCCCCAAGGCGCCGGACTTTCAGCAATTCCTTTTTGGAACGAAAACCTCCGTGCTCCACACGATAACTGACGATATTTTCCGCCAGGGATGCACCTATTCCCGACACATGGGACAACAACTCGCAGCTGGCCGTATTTACCTCCACACCGACGGCATCCACACAGGAGGAAACGGTCTCGTCCAGACAATCCGCCAATTTTTTCTGGTTCACATCGTGCTGATACTGACCGACGCCTATGGATTTGGGGTCGATTTTGATCAGTTCGGCCAGGGGATCCATCAGACGACGGCCGATAGAAACCGCACCGCGCACGGTAATGTCTTCATTGGGAAATTCCTTCCTCGCCAATTCGGAAGCGGAATAGACCGAAGCACCGTTTTCGTTCACCACTACGATGACAGGCGTTTTTTCAAAATCCACGTGACGGACAAATTGCTCCGTTTCCCGGCCGGCGGTGCCGTTGCCGATGGCTATGGCCTCCACACCGTATTTGCGGACCAGGTCGCGCAGCACCTGATTGGCCGTATGAACGTCCGTCACCGGCGGATGAGGGAAAATGGCCGTATGTTCCAGCAGATTACCCTGCCGGCCCAATACCACGACCTTACAACCGGTCCGGAAACCGGGATCAATACCCATAACAACCTTTTCGCCCAAAGGCGGAGCCAACAATAATTGCCTCACATTGGCTGCGAACACCCGAATGGCCTCCTCATCGGCTTTCAGTTTGGCCTGTTGGCGCATTTCCGTTTCCATTTGCGGCTGCAACAGGCGTTTATAGGAATCGGTGACCGCATCAGCAACGCAGTCAGCTGCCTCCGTTTCGTTTTTCACGTGAAGACTGTCCAGTACATCAAACGCATCGTCCTCCGAAGGTTCCACCTTCAGGCGGAGAAATCCTTCCTCCTCACCGCGAAGCATAGCCAACAGGCGATGAGAACTGATGCGGGAAAGAATTTCCTGATTGTCAAAATACAGTTCGTATTTCTGCCCTTCTATTTCTTTCCCTTTGACAACCTTGGATATGATTTTGGCTTTCCGCTCAAATAAGCGGCGCAAGCGAGCCCGGGTCTGTTCGTGCTCTGCCACTTTTTCGGCGATGATGTCGCAGGCGCCCTGAATGGCATCTTCTTCGTTTTCCACCCCCCTCTCCTTGCTCAGAAAAGCGGAAGCCCATTGGCTGACACTGCCTTTTTCCTGGACATATATGCGCTCAGCTAAAGGCTCCAGCCCTTTTTCCTTTGCGATGGAAGCCCGGGTTTTCCGTTTCGGCTTGTACGGCAAATACAAATCTTCCAGTACGCACATTGTTTCGGCCGCTCCGATTTTCTGACGCAACTCTTCGCTCAATTTGCCCTGTTCCTCAATGGAATGCAGAATGGCTTCTCTTCTGTCTTCCAGTTCAACCAATTGCTTCAGACGATCCCGTATCCGCAGAATGTCCACTTCGTTCAAACTGCCGGTTACCTCCTTACGGTAACGGGCAATAAAAGGAATGGTAGCTCCCTCACTCAACAAATCAATGGTGTTGCGCACCGCATCCACGCCGAGCCCCAATTCTCCGGCTATTTTCACACTGAAATCCATATCGTTCTATTTTGTGTTGAAACTATGCCTGTATCCGATCAACTGATCGTAATCCGTCCCTTCGGGATGGTAATATACCAGAAACAGATAGGAATTCTCCGTTTCCCAATGAGAACCTTCTACAGAATAATCGCCACGCCCGCTTCCCTTCGGGACAAACAGATAGGTGTAATTGTAATATCCGGCTTTCAGATACAGGCTGCCCAGATATGCATGACGCTCGGGATGATAGGTCATTTTCGCCTCCGGCAGAAAACGCCAGTGCGTCAGTTCTCCGAACACATACAGATCACCGTCCAAGGGCTTGTCGTACCTCAATTCAAAATGCGCCTGGGCGTAATCCAACTCAAATGCGGAAGCTTCTTCTTCCGAAAGCAGCAGACAGCATCCGTCTATGTCTTTTTCACTGTTGTACGGCATGTAGGAACGATCCTGGTCCGGATACACAAACACATGATAGTTCTCCTCCGTCCGGTCGACCCTGACCACATTTTCCAGGGTTTTGACCATGCTGCGCATGTTGAAACGATGAAATTCGCAACCTCCTTCCATGGTGTTGGAACCGACTCTGTCGTACAGCAGTACATCGCCCTGAACCGCATAGGGCCTGGGAAAAAGCAGGGCGTTGTCGGAGCGCTGGTTTTGCATCAGTACGGCTTTGACCGTTTGGGAAGGATTGTTGAAACGGATGCCGGAAGGCTTTACCTGAAAGCGGGCCTCCTGATGCGTCCACCGTTCGGACACATTGGTCGATGCCATAAATTCGGTCTGTATCTGTACTTTCGAATCGGCCACCATCAAGCGGTAGGTAAACAAAATTTCGGATTCATTCTCATACACGCACAAAAGATAATTTCCGGAAAGCAGGACCCCCATATCCTCATTGGGAAAAGCAAAACGATAGGAAATATATTGCTGCAGGGTAGCCATGGAATAGGTATAGTCGGTAATATATCCCTCATCAAATCCGCGGATATACTCGGAACGCATCAAACGGGAAGGTTCCCAATCGTAAGTACAATGCACAACGGTATATTTCAAATCCCTGTATCTGGCATTCAAATCATCGAAGGAAATACGGAAATACTGCTCGCTTCCCAACTCAATCACTGGCGGGACACAATAAGCATCAGCTACTTCCACTTTCAACCCTCCAATGGACTCGTCGTAGAGGTGATTGTCATAGATAATCCCTTGAAAATCCTGTGCCCGCAACGGGCACAGGCCCATGCAGAGCAGGAAGCACAGGCTGCATATCGCTTTTTTTGTCTTCATTTCCGTATAGATAAACAAAGTGCAAAAGTACACATAATTCCAATAGGATTTGATGACATGAAAATGAGAATTTTCATGCCGGAAACCTGCACTACTCCGTAAATTCCGATAAAAAACGGAGTAGCACTCCATAAATTTCAGCAAAAAACGGAATAGCATTCCCTTTTTTACTATTTTTGCGAACAGAAAAAAAAGAAAGTGACAAAACGATTCTTGACGGAAAATTATTGACGGGAAGTTTAATACGTATTTGAACACAGCGAAAAAATATAAAACCTGATTGTAACATGAAAAAAGTATTCAGATTTATTGCTGCCGCAGCACTTGTGTGCCTTTGCGCAGCATCTTGCGACAAGGACAACAAAGAAGACAATGAGGTCAAAGGCCCTACGGATTTTTCCGGCGGCTGCGAGGCCGTAGACCTCGGAATTACGACCAAGGACGGAAAGCCTCTGAAGTGGGCGTCATACAATGTCGGCGCTCTGAATGTGAACGGCCGTGGATCATACTTCGCTTGGGGCGAGACCTGTGAGAAGAGCAATTACGACCGGTCAAATGAAGGTGACTACAAGTGGGGCATCTATGACAGCAGCGCCAACGCCAAGCCTAAATACGTCATGACCAAGTACACGGCTGATGTTGAAGGCGGCGACGGCCTCAAGACACTCCAGCCCGGAGACGATCCCGCAACTGTGAACTGGGGCACTAAATGGCGTACGCCTACCTTCGATGAAATCAAGGATCTTCTTGACAATACCAAGTGCGAGTGGACCTGGGACGCTGCCAAGAAAGGTTACACAGTAAAGGGCCTGAAGACCGGCAACTCGATTTTCCTGCCCGCAGCGGGCTATCGCTACGGTTCGGATCTTGAGGATGCCGGAACGGACGGCTACTACTGGTCATCGTCAGTGAACGAGTCGTACCCGTGCAACGCGTACATCTTCCTCCTCTATTCGTTCGGCCATGACTGGAGCGACGGCGGCCGCTACGTCGGCCGATCGGTCCGTGCGGTCACAGAATATTAGGGCAAGCCGAGAAGCAAAGTGAAATTTGTTTGAGTATTCCGTTACGCTTGCGAGTGCAATATATCCACGAAAACGGCGTTGTTGAAGCAACTTACTGAACACTAACTTAAAAACACTGAACTATGCCCGAAATAAGTCGCTTTTACGGAATCATCATCAAAATGCTCTTCCGGCCAAAAGAACACGAACCGGCTCACATTCATGCCATTTACCATGAATTCGTCGATTCGTCGGTACTTTTGACTTGCAAACATTTGAAATGATTGATGGTGATTTACCCAATAAAGCACAGGATTTGATTAAAGAATGGTTGCATATATATCAAAACGAACTTTTGAATATGTGGCAATCCCAACAGATAACCAAACTGCCTCCGATAGAATGATACCGAAAATTAAAACAGTAGAACCCTTAAAAGACTTCGTATTGCACATTGTTTTCGATGATGGGAAAAAGGTGCTTTATGATGTCAAAGATGACATAGAAACACTGCCCGAATTTAAACAGTTGACCGAAATACAAGGTTTGTGGGAACAACTGCAACTGGACAGCAGCAGGACCTGCGTTTATTGGAACGATAGAATAGACCTTGCCAGCGATACCCTATACGAATACGGCGTGATGGTGGCATTTTCAAATATTTAGCAGCGCTTCCGGAAGGATACCGCATTTTTTATTATTTTTGCATTCTCCCTCTTTTTGAGGCAGTTATTAATTTAATTTATTGAAATTCAGATATTAGACAATATGACTTCGAAAGAAATCCGCAAACAGTTCCTGCAATTTTTCGAATCCAGGCAGCACCATATTGTGCCGTCTGCACCCATGGTAGTCAAAAACGATCCCACACTGATGTTCACCAATGCGGGCATGAATCAGTTCAAGGACATTTTCTTAGGCAATGCAGCCGCCCCCTATCCACGCGTATCGGACTCTCAGAAATGCCTGAGAGTATCAGGAAAACACAACGACCTGGAAGAAGTCGGCCACGACACCTATCACCACACCATGTTTGAAATGTTGGGCAACTGGTCCTTCGGCGACTATTTCAAGAAAGAAGCCATTGCCTACGCTTGGGAGTTTCTGACGGAAGTATTGAAAATCAATAAGGAAAATCTTTATGTCACCGTTTTTGGCGGAGACGAAAAGGACGGACTCTCCAAAGATGAGGAAGCCTACGGATTCTGGAAGGAACACGTGGAGGAAAGCCACATCCTCAACGGAAGCAAAAAGGACAATTTCTGGGAAATGGGAGAGCAGGGTCCCTGCGGTCCCTGTTCCGAAATCCACATCGACATCCGCTCTGCAGAAGAAAAAGCCAAAATCTCCGGTCGGGAAATGGTAAACAAGGACCATCCTCAGGTCATTGAAATCTGGAACCTGGTATTCATGCAATACAACCGCCTGGCAGACGGAACTTTGGAACCGTTGAAAGCCAAACACATCGACACCGGTATGGGATTCGAGCGACTCTGCATGGTCATGCAGGGAAAGCAATCCAACTACGATACCGATGTGTTCCAACCTCTGATACAACACCTGGCCGCCAAAGCCGGACTCACCTACGGCAAAGATGAAAAAACAGACATTGCCATGCGTGTCTGCGCCGACCACCTGCGCGCCGTTGCCTTTTCCATTGCCGACGGACAGCTGCCCTCCAACGCCAAGGCCGGTTATGTTATCCGCCGTATTTTACGCCGTGCCGTGCGCTACGGCTACACATTCCTGGATTTCAAGGATCCCTTCCTGCACACGCTGGTACCTGTCCTGGTCGGACAGATGGGCGAACAGTTCCCTGAACTGCAGAAGCAGGAGGAACTGATTATCCGCATCATCCTGGAAGAAGAGCAGGCTTTTCTCCGTACCTTGAGTAACGGAATCCTGAAATTTGAAAAATACATTGCTGAAAATCAAGGGAAAGTTATAGACGGCGCCTTCGCTTTTGAACTTTTTGACACCTTCGGTTTCCCCATTGACCTCACCCAACTGATGGCCGGAGAAAAAGGATGGACCGTCGATATGGAAGGTTTCCAGAAAGGTCTGGCCGAACAGAAGCAGCGTTCCCGCGCGGCGGCAGCCCAGGATACAGACGACTGGGTGCAGGTGCATGCGGAAACGGAAGAAAAATTCATCGGTTACGATGCCTTGGAAGCAGATGTGGAAATTGTCCGCTATCGGAAAGTAAGCACCAAGGACAAAACTTTCTATCAGGTTGTTTTTGACCGGACGCCTTTTTACGGAGAAGGCGGTGGTCAGGCCGGAGACGCCGGATGCCTGACTCTCGGAGATGAATGCATTCCCGTATTCAACACCAAAAAAGAAAACAATCTGATCATCCACCTGATGGAACGGCTTCCCCAACATCCGGAAGCGGTGTTTCATGCTAAGGTGAATGCTGAAAGGAGAAAAAACACAGAGCATAATCATACAGCCACACACTTATTGCACAAGGCTTTACGCACTGTATTGGGAACACATGTCGAACAGAAAGGTTCTTCGGTGGACGCGGAACGCCTGCGCTTCGATTTTTCACATTTTGCCAAAGTCAGCAAGGAAGAGCTGCGCAAAGTGGAACGTTTAGTCAATGAAGACATCCGCAAAAACCTGCCTCTGGAAGAACACCGTGCCATGCCCATTGCCGAAGCACAGAAATTGGGAGCCATGGCTCTTTTCGGAGAAAAGTACGGAGAATTCGTGCGGGTTGTGAAATACGGAGAATCCATTGAATTCTGCGGTGGAACGCATGTGTCCGCCACGGGAAATATCGGAGCTTTCCGCATTGTATATGAAACATCCGTAGCCGCCGGTATCCGCCGTATCGAAGCAGTAACCGGAAGTGCGGTGGAGCAAATGCTGGATGAATACCAGGACCAGCAGGAAAAATTGAAAGAAATGCTGAAAAACCCAAAAGAAGTGCTGAGCGCTGTCGAAAAATTGGATGCGGAATGCACTGCCCTGCGGAATGAACTGGATAATATCCGCAAAGAACAGGCGCTTGCCAAAAGCAAGGCTTTTGCCGAGAAAATCAGAACGGCTGAAAATCATTGCTATATAGCCCAGACCGACGAAGATATCAACAGCATGAAAGACGCGCTGATCGCGTTGCGCAACGACATCCCCGACATGGTGCTGATATTGGGAAATGTGCACGAAGGAAAACCTTCGCTGCTGGCGGTTTTGGGAAACGAAAGGGTGGAAAAAGGTCTGCACGCCGGAAACATCATCCGCGCAGCCGCCAAGGAAATTCAGGGCGGTGGCGGCGGACAGCCCTTCTTCGCTACGGCTGGAGGCAAAAATCCGGATGGCATTTCCAAGGCTTTGGAAATCGCTGAATCCATGATAAGATAAAACATCTGTCGTACCCGCTTACACATTGTTGCAGATATGTGATAAAAAGAAAAGGGATGCTTTCGCATCCCTTTTCTTTTTGTAGTACCGATCGCCTAACGGACCTGCACCCTGGTATTGACCACACCGTTGGCCGTCTGCAATTGCAAAATGTACAGACCAGCGGCAAAATCGCTTACATTCAATACATAATCTGTTGCATCCGTTGCCGTCTGGAAAATGGTCTGTCCTGCCATATTGACTAGGCGAACGGACGTGAAGTTTACATCGGAATGGATGTTCAACTGATTTTCGGTAGGATTCGGGAAGGCAAGAACTTTTGCCAAAGCGGAATTCGACTGAGCAATGGAAAGCGGATTTCCCATGGGACCATATTCGGTACCGGACTGGAAAACTTCCTTGGTTTTATAATCCTGCAACCAATACACCAAAATAATGTGGTTGAAATTCTCAACCGAATGTTCGGTGTCGTTGTTGATAGGATCACTCGCATCGCGCGGCAAACGATAATTACCCTTGAATTCATATTCCAAGTCAAAGGTCTGAGGATCATTTTCATTCAACACGACAGGTGTACCAGAAACCGGGGTGATGAATTTTTTCATCACATAATGGAAAACCGTATCAAAATTGGCATAGAAAGTAGGTCCACCATAATAGCTCAGATAATCATCCGCAATGTTCTTGACAGTTTTCGCTTCCACTAAAGCAGCAAACAGACGCACATCTCCGGAAATATCTTTCAGAGGATTGATGAGGACAGAGGCACTGAACTTTTTCTCACCATCGTATTCCAGCGTTCCACTCATATCCACAAAAGAGGGTTTGGAAGCTTCATCTCTCAGTTTGGCAGCCGTCCAAGTATAAGAAGTGGTGTTGGCGGAATACACATTGCCATCTACATGCAGATAAGGAATAGTAGAAAAATCACCATAGAAAGACAGACGAGCCTGGCCTTCGGAAGTATAATAGGGATCGCCACTGCCCGGCCAGCTCATCTGATATTTGATGCAGGTCCAGTTGCTACTGACATCCAGTATGCTTTTCAAATAGGCATTGCCTGATTTACAGGGAGAACAAGTGGCTGAGGAAAAAGCCTCATGCAACACCTTGCGTTGCACACCGTTTTCATAAGTTTCAAATACAAAATCCAATGTATCGGAACATACACTCGTGGCATTGATATCGGAAAGCCACAGTTTTACCGTATATTTTTTGTCACTTTCCGTCGGAGTGAAGGTTTTAGCATGCGTCAAAGTAAAACCGTTGAGGAAATTATAATAATTTTTTCCGGAAACCGTGTCACTGTACGTATTTCCTTCCACTTCATAATGAAAAACATAAGATTTCAACGGATTTTGGCCGGCACTTTTGAAAATAGCGGAAATTGTTTTCGGTGTATTGGTTTTATGGAATTTTTCCATATCCGAGCCGAAGGCCATGACACCCTCTTCAGGCAGCACATTCACGGTGGACAAATCATAGCCGATATGATAACGGCTCATGAAAAATACGCCCAGTACATCTTTATCATCCACCATCTTGGGCTGGATGTATATACCGTATGCGTAATAGTCTGCCCATGCAGTTACGTCATTAGCCACCGTATGAATTCCGGCGTTGACTTTCCCGGTCGTCGGATCTATACGGATAATATCCTGAGGATAACGGTTCAATGCGTACAGATAAGGGCCACCGGCAGAAATAGTATCGTATGCCAAGCCCCACAATTGATCGTTATATCCGTGAGTTTCAACAGAAATGGTATTCAGCAGGCTTCCGGAACGGGAGAACAATTTGATGATGTTGTCATTCGGCGTCGTCACATAAAAACCGCCATTGCCGCCATCCGCATCCGGTGCATAGGTTACCGCATAAGGAGCCGCACCGGACAATTTGATGGTTTCTTCAACGGCATTTCTGTCTGCATTCAGACGATAGATTGCACTGTTTCCGTTAACCACATAGAGAGATGTGCCATCAAAGGCACAGCCTGTGACATAGGCTCTTGATGTAGAGGACATGGAAAGACCTTTAATAGCGGTAGAGTCTATCAGTTTGTGATCAAACCCTACTTTGTAAATCATGGCTTTAGCGGCACTCCCAGTATAGAGGTATTGTCCGTCGGAAACCATTCCGGTCGGACTGACAAAATTCGGAGTCACCGTTGTTTTGAACAAAATGTTCCAATCGCCTGCCGCTTTTTGTGTTTTCTGCATAGGCTGAGGATTTTCCACCTTGGCCGTAGGTACCAATTGTGCGAACACGTTCATGCCTGTGCACAGACAGAGTAATAATGCTAATTTTTTCATACCTCGAAGTATTTAATGAATATAAAATTTACCATATAGATTCTTTCCAATAAAAGAACATGCAAAATTACATATATTATGGATATTATTTCACGTTTTGAAAATAAAAATTTCATTTTTTTCAAAACCGACGCATATTTTGTCTACTTTTGCACTCGGAAAGATGGCAGAGTGGTCGATTGCATCGGTCTTGAAAACCGACGAGTGTAACAGCTCCGGGGGTTCGAATCCCTCTCTTTCCGCCAAATCCCATAAGTTATTATAAATTAAACTTATGGGATTTTTTGTATCGAAAATTCCGGTATAAAACTACGCAACAATGTATTAATGAGAGTCAATTTTGGAATATGCCTTTCTTCGGAGAAACAATAGCCTTGGTAGTGGCAGTTTCGTGGACTGCTACTGCACTTTTTGCAGATGAGGCCAGTCATCGTTTGGGCTCTCTTCCGCTCAACCTTGTTCGTATGATTCTCTCGTTGCTTATGCTTTCGCTCCTGCTGTGGGCTGTTACGGGCACTCCTTATCCGCTCTTCGCCGATGCTAAGGCCTGGTTCTGGCTGGCACTCTCTGGACTTGCAGGCTATGTATTTGGAGATTATTGTCTTTTCAACTCTTATATCATCTTCGGCTCTAAATATGGGCAGCTCTTCATGACCTTGGCTCCTCCTATTGCCGGCATTACAGGATGGCTGTTCCTTGGCGAAGCGATGCGTTGGACCGCTTGGATAGCCATGCTTGTCACCCTTAGCGGCATAGCCTTTTCCATTATGGTGAAACAGGGGAATACCGTGAAGATGAAACTGCCACTGAAAGGCATACTGTTCGGTATAGGTGCAGGATTGGGACAAGGTGTAGGCCTGGTGTTGAGCAAGATAGGCCTGGAGCACTACGCGATGTCCCTCCCCGAAGATGCGCCCCAAAGCGTGGTGAGGCTCATGCCTTTTGCCGGCACCTATATCCGAGCACTGGCAGGGTTGGTGGGCTTCTCTTTCATACTCTTCTGTCGCAAAGAGATGGGGCAAGTGAGGAAAGGCTTTTACAACAAAAAGGGCATGACCTACGCTACCCTCACCACATTCTTCGGTCCCTTTGTAGGCGTCTCTCTCTCGCTCATGGCCGTGCAATATACCCATGCGGGCATAGCCTCCACCCTAATGGCACTCACCCCTGTCCTCATCATCCTGCCTTATTCGCTCATCCACAAACAGAAGGTATCTCTGCGAGAACTTATAGGCACCATCATAACTCTTACAGGCGTAGCCATGTTCTTCCTATTTTAGAGAATAGGATACCCCGTCCGCATGACTGCAAAGAATGAAAGGTTCGGTATCAGCATCGTTCAGAGATTATGGAAAAAGAAGGTTGTGTTATTTAAGACAATATTTCTGACTTTCCCACGTTGTTTCACATAGTTATGTGAATTTTTTTGAACGAAATAGTCATCTATATGTCAACAGAAGACCTCCAAAAACGGACTACTGTCAACATTCAGGAGAAAGCAAACCTGATATGGGCAATAGCAGATAAACTCGTGGGCACTTATAAGCCTCACGAATACGGAAACGTCATTCTTCCAATGTGCGTTATTAAGCGATTCAGCGATACATTGGCTGCAACCAAGGGGAAAGTCCTTGAAATGAATGACACGCTTGACAAGAGGGGTATTGCCGTAAAGGATGGCTTCCTGAAGACTGCATCGGGATACGATTTCTACAACACCTCTGCATTTACGTTTGACGGGCTTCTGTCCGATGCGGAGAACATTGCCGACAACTTCCGCAGTTACCTCAACCACTTCTCAAACAACGTCATTGACATCATAGAGAAGTTTGATTTCGATAAGGAAATCACCAAGCTCGACCACAACGGCATCCTCTACAACGTAATATCGGAATTCTGCACCAAGAAGGCTTATATGGGGGCTGATGAGATTTCTGCGGTGGATATGGGATACATCTTCGAGGAACTTGTCAGGAAGTTCTCAGAGAGCTATGACGAACAGGCAGGAGCACATTTCACGGCAAGAGACATCATCTATTTGATGGCTGAAATACTCGTGGCTCCCAAACGCAAGGAACTTCAGGAGGAAGGTATCACTGCATCCATCTACGATATGGCTATGGGAACAAGTCAGATGCTTGACTGCTTGAGCGAGAAACTTCACGAGATTGATGAGGATGCACAGTTGACGGAATTCGGACAGGAACTGAACGAACAGACGTTTGCCATAGCCAAGGCAAATATGCTCATCAAGGGTGGCAATGCCGAGAATATGAAGCACGGCAACACCCTTTCTGATGACAAGTTTGATGGCTACAAGTTCGACTACATCATATCCAATCCTCCCTTCGGTATTGAATGGAAGAATGAGAAGAGTGCCGTTGAAGCAGAGAACAAGCGTGGCGAAGCAGGACGATTCGGAGCAGGACTACCTGCAATCGGAGACAGTCAGCAACTCTTTGTTCTCAATGGCGTGGCAAAGTTGAAGGATACGGGAAGGATGGCAATCATTCAGAACGGTTCCCCGTTGTTCAAGGGCGACGCAGGCTCGGGAGAAAGCGAGATACGCGGTTATCTGCTGGAGTACGACTGGCTTGAGGCTATCATTCAGATACCCAACGATATGTTCTACAACACGGGCATTGCCACCTACATTTGGGTTATTACCAAGGACAAGGCTACGGAGCGTGTCGGAAAGGTTCAGTTGATTGACGCTTCCAAGTGCTGCGTGAAGCGGAGGAAGCCTATCGGCAACAAGAGGAACGAGTTCACGGACGAGTGCATAACCCTTGTTGCGAAAGCCTATAACGAGTTCTCGGATGGGGTGTATGGCGACGGCGACCTCGTCGTGGAGGTGAAAATAAAGGACAATGCGGATTTCAAATTCAGCAAGGTTGTTGTCGAGCGTCCGATTACTGACGAGGAAGGCAAGCCGATTCTGAAGAAGGGCAAGCCTCAGGCAGACAGCAGCAAGCGTGACAGCGAGACAATCCCTTGGAAGGAAGATGTTGAAGCGTATATGAAGAAGAACGTGTATCCGTATGCCCCTGACGCTTGGATTGACGAGAAGAAGACAAAGATTGGCTACGAGATACCGTTCACGAGGGAGTTCTACAAGTATGTGGCTCCGAGAAAGAGCGAGGAGATTTTTGCCGTGTTGCAGGAATTGGAGAAACGAGAGACCGAGCTGATGGCTAAAATATTGGGCTAATTATGGATAAGACAATCATCATAAATACAGAAGACCGACTCTTTGAGGTTGTGTCCGATCTCATTGATGAAAGCCGAAAGCAGGTTGCCAAGGCTGTCAGCACGGTTATGGTATATACCTACTATGGCGTAGGACGGTATATCGTGGAGTATGAGCAGGGCGGCAAGGCTCGTGCCGAGTATGGAAAGGGCGTGCTGAAACGGCTGTCAGAGCGTTTGACAGACAAGTTCGGTGCGGGCTGGTCTGTGGACACATTGGAAAAAACGAGGAAATTATATACGTTGTATTCAAAATCCGCCACACTGTCGCGGAATTCTGATGACGAGATTTCCGCAACAGCGTTACGGAAATCAAATACCAACGACAACATCGGCGAGATTCATAAGTTTGTGCTGTCCTGGAGTCATTATCAGATAATTATGCGCGAGGAAAATCCACAAGCCCGTAACTTCTATGAAATAGAGGCCAATAAACAGCAATGGAGTGTTCGCCAGCTTCAGCGCCAGGTGGCAAGCAGCCTCTATGAGCGTTTGGCATTGAGCCGCGACAAAGCGGAGGTGATGCGCCTTGCCAACGAGGGGCAAGTGATAGAGAAACCGTCTGATATAATAAAAGACCCCTTGGTGCTGGAATTTGTAGGACTGAAACCCGACGCTTCGTATAGCGAATCGGATTTAGAAAACGCCGTCATCAGCAAGATGCAGCAGTTCTTGTTGGAGTGTGGCAAAGGATTCCTCTTTGAGGCTCGTCAGAAGCGCTTCACCTTCGATGAGGATAATTTCTATGTGGACCTTGTGCTTTATAATCGCTTGCTTCAATGTTATGTGCTTATCGACTTGAAGACAGACAAACTCACGCATCAGGACCTTGGTCAGATGCAGATGTACGTCAACTATTTCGACCGATATGTGAAGCAGGAATTTGAGAAGCCTACTATCGGCATTCTGCTCTGCGAGACCAAGAATGACACATTGGTAGAACTCACGCTCCCTCAAGATGCTCATATTTACGCGCAGCAGTATGCTCTCTGTCTGCCCAAGAAAGAGGAACTGCAAGCAAAGCTTCGCGAGTGGATTGACGAATACGAAATGATCAATGGTGTAGAGGACTGATGAGCACAGAGCAACCAAACGCAAAAAGGAAGAGCATTATGGCAAGAGAAATGAAAGATAGCGGAATCCCTTGGATTGGAGAGATACCTTCTTCTTGGGATGTTATGCCGCATAAGTGGGTAATGCACAAGGAAAAAGATATCCAAGAGCATTACCAAGGGCAGAATATCTTGTCACTTACAATGAAGGGGGTAATAGTACGAGATTTGGATGCAGGAGGCAAAATGCCAACGACTTTTGATGGCTATCAAATTGTTCACCCAAACGATTTGCTGCAATGTTTGTTTGACATTGATGTTACCCCAAGGTGCGTTGGCTTGGTAAAGGATGAAGGAGTAACGAGCCCTGCATACAGCCGTTTTGTGATGTGCAAAAACGCTTATTCTCCATATTACGATTATCTATTGCGTTATTTGGACGACAATAAGGTTCTCCTCCACTTGTCAAAGAACTTGAGAAGTTCTCTAACTGAAACAGATTTCGGTGCAATAGAAACTTGTGTGCCTTCTATTCCTGAACAAAAAGCCATTGCCGACTTCCTTGACAAGAAATGTGCGGAGATTGATGAAATGATTTCCCTTCAAGAGAAGATTATCGAAGAACTTAAGGCGTACAAGCAATCCGTCATCACCGAAGCTGTCACTGACGGTTTGAATTCGAATACAGAATACAAGCCCTCAACTATTGAGTGGGTTGATAGGATTCCGAGCCATTGGAAAGAAGTCCGTTTCTATAAAATATGCTACATTAGAGGAAGATTAGGTTGGAAAGGATTAAAGGCTGAAGAATATGTAGAAACAGGCTATCCATTTTTATCTGCATTCAATATTATCAATGATAAAGTAGTATGGGAAGATTTGAATTTCATAACCAAAGAACGCTATGACGAATCACCCGAAATTAAATTATCAGTTGGTGATTTGATTATTGTAAAAGACGGAGCAGGCATTGGAAAGTGTGCGGTAATTGACAATTTACCTTTAGGTGAATCCACCGTGAATAGTTCACTTGCGGTTATAACTCCCCTTAGTCATATCATTTCCGAATATCTGTACTTTTATTTTTTGAGTAAACCCTTTCAAGAGGTTATTTGGCAATTAAAGATTGGCATGGGCGTTCCGCATCTTACACAAGAGAATATGCACGACATTGTTGTTACTTGCCCACCCATTGAAGAGCAGCAAAGAATATGTATGCATATAAAATCCAAATGTTCAGACATTGATAGTCTTATCTCTCTAAAACTATCAAAGATTGATAGCCTAAGAGAATACAAGAAATCCATCATCTACGAATACGTGACAGGCAAAAAAGAAGTCGAAGCATAACCATATATGGAAACCAAGGAAAAGAACTTTGAAGCCGATATTGAATCGTATCTCCTGAAGGAAGGTGGATACGTCAAGGGCAATCTTGACACTTACGACAAGGCGAGGGCTATTGATATGCCCGTGCTCGTATCGTTCATTGAGAAGACGCAGCCGAAAGTATGGCAGCGTTACAAGAACGTCTATGGTGAGAAGAGCGAAAAGCAACTCTACACGATGTTCCGACAGAACGTGAATGACAACGGCTTGATTCACGTCCTCAGAAACGGAATCAAGGACAGAGGGATGCAGATAAAGTTCTGCTACTTCGCTCCTGCATCCAATCTCAATGAGGAACTTGTAGTGAAGTACAATCAGAACATCCTGACGGAGACAAGACAGTTCGCATACTCAACACAGAACCACAACACGATTGATATGGTTCTCTCCCTGAATGGTATCCCTATCGTGGCTCTCGAACTGAAGAACCAACTCACAGGGCAGTCTATTACCAATGCAAAGACGCAGTTCAAGGAAGACAGGGATGAGAAAGAGTTCTGTTTCCACTTCAACAACCGCTTCCTTGTTTACTTTGCAGTGGACTTGTATGAAGTTGCAATGACTACCCACCTTCAGGGTGAGAAGACATTCTTCCTCCCGTTCAATCAGGGCAGCAACGGAGCAGGAAACGTGGGCGATGGCGGCAACCCTGAGAACCCAGACGGATATGCCACTTCGTATCTGTGGGAAAGGGTTCTGAAAAGGGAAATGCTTCTGTCTATCCTTCAGAGATACATTAGCAGAGAGGTTAAGGAAACCGTGTCACTTCAGAACGGCAAGCAAGTCAAGAAGAAGACAACTCGCCTCATCTTCCCTCGTTACCATCAACTTGACGTGGTTGAGAAACTTGTCGCAGACACCAAGGGCTGCAAGGACGGAAAGAACTATCTCATTCAACATTCAGCTGGATCCGGCAAGTCCAATTCCATCGCCTGGCTCACATACCGCTTGGCTTCCCTCCACGACTACGAGGATAATGAAGTATTCCAATCCGTATTTGTAATCACCGACAGGCGAGTTCTGAACCGACAGTTACAGGAAACAATCCTTGGATTTGAGCATTTTGAGGGGCAAATAGCCACCATTACCGACAAGGACAACTCATCGGTGCTCAAGGACGCTATAAACGACAAGAAACGCATCATAATCACTACCCTTCACAGGTTCCCTCTCATCTACAAAGAACTTGATAATCATAAGGGGAAGAGATTTGCGATTATCGTTGATGAGGCACATTCCTCTCAGTCAGGAAAGTCAGCCGAGAAACTGAAGGCTGCTCTTGCCGACACTGACGAGGCTCTGAGGGAGATGGCTGAAATTGAAGGACGTACAGAGGAGGAAATCAAGGATGATATGGACGTGATGGTGGAGACGCTGCTTACACAGGGACAGCACAAGAACGAATTCTTCTACGCCTTCACAGCAACACCGAAACCGAAGACGCTTCAGACATTTGGAGTGCAGCGTGGCTTGGACGGAGAAGGAAAACCGATGTTCGATGCCTTCCATCACTATTCGATGCGACAGGCAATAGACGAGGGCTTCATCCTTGATGTTCTGAAATACTACACCCCTGTCGAGACGTCTTACAAGATTATCAAGTCCATAAAGGAGAACCCCGAATACGAGGAACCGCCTGCAACAAAGGCAATCAAGGCGTTCCACGACAATCACGAATACGTCATAGAGCATACTGTGAAACTGATTGTGGAGAAGTTCAGGGAGATTACGCTGCACAAGATTGACGGGAAGGCTAAGGCGATGGTTGTATCCGCTTCCCGTGCTCACGCAGTCAGATACTACCTTGCAATGAAGGAGTATTGTCGTGAGAAGGGCTATGATGATGTCAAGCCGTTGGTTGCCTTCTCAGGAACGGTTAGCCTTGGAGGGCAGGACTACACGGAGCCTCAACTCAATTCGACTTCAGAGTACAAGATTTCTGAGGCTGCTCTCCCGATGTACTTCGCAAGCGAGATGTTCAACATCCTGATTGTTGCGGAGAAGTATCAGACGGGCTTCGATGAACCATTGCTGCACACGATGTTCGTCCTGAAGGGACTTCGTGGCGTGAAGGCAGTACAGACACTATCACGCCTGAACAGATGGTGCAAGGGAAAGATTGACACTTATGTCCTTGACTTTGCGAATACGGCTGATAGCATACAGGCATCCTTCAAGCCGTTCTACGAAGACACACTCCTTGGGGAACCCGTTGATGTCAATGTGGTGTATAAGTATCTGAACCAACTGAAGGCATACCACCTTTGGAGCATCGAGGTTGAAGATGCTGTCTATGCTGTTTACAGTGCTCAGCAGGATGATACGTCAATGGGGAAACTCACGAGCCTCATCAAGCCCGTGTTGGAAGACTTCAACCAACTTGAGGAAGAGGACCGGTTCAAAGTCAGGTTCCTTGTCAGAGCGTTCATCAGGTTCTACGCATATATGGCTCAGATAGAGCGAACCTTTGATAAGGAACTGTTCAAGACATACGTCTTCTGTGAATATCTGTTCAAGTTGCTCCCGAAGACACCTCACGACAGGGTTGAACTGTTCGACAAACTGCAACTCGAACATCACAACTTTACCATTGACGAGACACGAGCCATCGAACTGACACCAAGCGAAAAGGAGAAGACTTTATCGGGAGAGAAAGGTGGCGAAGGCAATAAGGGTGACGAGAGGCGTGATTTGCTCGACAATATCATTGACAAGATAAACATTATGTATCAGGGCAACTTCACCGAGGCTGACAGGGTTATCGTAGAGACAATCTATGACAAGGCAAAGCGGGAGGAGAAAAAACTTAAAAAGCAGGCGAAGAATTCCGATGTAAATATGTTTGCCAACAACATCTTCCCTGACGTCTTCAGCAAGATTGCCCAGAAGTGCTATGTTGAGCAAATGGACGCCTTTGCAAAACTCTTCGAGGAACCTTCATTCTACAACAAGGTTATGGAGGAAATGGGCAGAGCAATGTATTTCAACTTCAAAAACGAAATGGCGAATGAACCCGAGTCAAAGATAAAGAAGTTTGAATACCCCCTTCCGACAGAGAACCTTCCAATTGCCGCCGAGGAGGGCGTGGAGTATTCTGAAAAGAGAGCATCGAGATTCTAACAAAACAGGTGGTTATTATGCAAAAGAGATACTTGATTGGTTCCTTGTCTTGAACCAAATGTTGGCCTATCTTCCCTTAAACAGGGCATCGGGAGCCGTATGTTTCATCAACTCACGATAACTCAGACTTTCCGGTTTCGGCAGACAAAGTACATATTGTTTCCGGGATGTATTGGGCAGAGAAGTATTGCGCAACCAGGGATTGGCCTCCTTCAGCGCCTTGTATGTCACGCCCTGCTGCAAAGCGAAGTTACGCAGGTCGGCGATGGATGTATCGACCGTAAGGGTATCAAAAGCCAATGCCGGATACAGGTCACGTTGTCTCAAACGCAAACCATACTGCTCCGGATTCTTGAAAATCAGTTTGACGGCCAGAATCCGATAGACATAGCGCGCTGTTTCTGCATTCAGGTAAAGATCCCAGTAAAGCATTGTGTGCTGTGCGGCCGCCGAACGGAAGTATCCGCCCGTACCCATATTGTATGAAGCTGCCGCAGCAGTCCAGGAACCGCATTTTGATTTTGCCTCTTTCAGATAAGCGCAGGCGGCGCGGGTAGCTTTGGCCGCATCGTAACGTTCATCCACGTAATCGTTGATTTCCAAACCGTAAGTTTGCCCCGTTGTCTTCAAAAACTGCCAGAAACCGGCGGCCTTGGCCGGGGAAACCACATTGAGCAGCCCGCTCTCAATCAGAGCCAAGTACTTGAAATCGTCCGGAACTCCCTGCTCTTTCAGAATGGGTTCTATCACCGGAAACCAGCGGTTGGCCCGCTTGACCAGCAGGAGCAGATTCGACTGCCAGTAATCATTCACCAGCAGTTCACGGTCCAAGGCTTCACGAACATCCATTCGATCCAAGGGAACCGACTCACCAGCAAAATCCATGGATTCCGGAATGGGCGGAGAATACAGACAGTAATGATCGGAAAAAGCCCGAAGGTGCTCCGGGTCTTCTCCGGAAGGCATCAAACGTCCGGACAACAGCAGTGCAACAATCCCCAATGAAAGGACGACCATGGAACCTGCCCATATTTTAAAACGAAGCGTGCGCATATTCAAAGGTTTCCTCCTTTAACGAATACGAAAAGTTTTTATTTTGCGTTAAAATGTAACATTTTCGAAAGGAATCCCGTCTTGTTTATAGAAGTGCATTATGTATGACGAAAAAAGGCTGATTGAACAATGTCTTTCAGGTGACCGCAAAGCGGAAAAGCAACTGTATGACACATATAGTGCTTTATTCTTCGGCATATGCCTGCGCTATACGGATAAACGGGAAGAGGCGGAAGACATGCTGATTACGGGATTCACCCAAATCTTTCTACATTTGTCCGAATATCAGGCCAAAGGCTCGTTCGAAGGATGGATGAAACGCATTGTCATCCACAACGCCATCGATTACGTCAGAAAACGCAAATATGATGGAGAAGCATGGGAGGACATTCCGGAATCGGACAGTCCGAGCCACAACGCCACCATGCACCGGATGGAAGCTGCAGATGTGATGCAGGCCATACAGAGTCTGCCGCCTTTGCTCCGGACCATCTTCAACCTTTATGCCGTCGAAGGATATGCACATCGGGAAATCGCCCAATTGCTGGAAATGAACGAATCCACCGTGAGGGCCTATTTTTCAAAAGCAAAAAAACAATTACAGGAACTGTTGTCAGAATATCGGTAAATGGACCACACATTTGAACATCGGATCAAAAACCTTATGGAAAAGTACGAAGAACAGCCGCCTCGCACTTGCTGGGATTCCCTTTCCAAACAGTTGGATAACCTGCGCCCGGAACAGACGACGGTGCCGCAGACGGAAACCGCTTCTGCTGTTGGGAAAACAGTCCGTACCGGAATACGGAAATTTCCGGGTCACTCCGCCTTCAGTGTCACCGGTAGCATAGCTGCCGTCGGAGCCGTGACCACCATGGCTGTCTTCCTGCTCAGACCGTCGACTCCCGAAAAACTTTCCATCCAGATGCCCGACACTCCGGTTTCAGTCATTACAGGCGACACCCTGACAGCACATTCCGAAGAAGATACCTCCGCAAAAAGTCAGACCGTCAAGGAACAGTCCTTTACCAACACTACCTTCAGTGAGGGCATTCCCTACCACCTGCTGACGGAAGACACCGAACCCACAACAGGACAGGACGCTGTCTCAGCGGGAGAGGCACGACCCGAACGACATCAGACAGAAGAGAAAAAACAGACCATAGCTCCCATCGGGAACAAGATGGAGACCCCGACCACAGCAGAGGCTTGCACAGAGCCCGTTTCGAAAAAGGAACCGAGCCGGGAGGAAGAAAAACTTTCCCAACCCGGCCTCCGCATTCCCAATGTCATCTCTCCCAATGGAGACCACATCAACGATTGTTTCGTCATTGAAAACCTGCAATATACCGAACGCAATCAATTAACTATTTACAACCGTTACGGGAAAGTGGTCTACAACCGACGCAATTACGACAATTCCTGGAATGCCGAGAACCTTCCGGAAGGAATATACCGCTACTGTCTGACCTTCGAATACGAAGGACACGAATTCATACGGCAGGGAAGTATCAGCGTGATAAGATAGTGATGCGGCCTTGCGGTGCGGCTTCATCCAATCCGATGATTCCGTGCAGATATTCCACGATGTAACGTTCGAGCACCTCCACATCGGAACAGACGGAAAGCCGTTCTGCCGAAGCATTTTCGAACACATAGCCATTCCCCTTTTCCATCAGCAGATAGTCAATGGAGGCTACTGTATAGGTCCTTGCTGTATCCAAAGGTTCATAATTTCCTTTTCGGGCATCAAACACCTCCACCCCAGAAACCCGGCGGGCGCCGGATGCACAAAGGAAAATTCCGTTGCTGTCCGTTTCCACACTGCTGTGAACCGAGGTGTCCACGGTAAATTTCAGTCCGGACACCTGCAGAAAACCGCCAAATTCTTCCGGGAGAAACTGGCAGGAATGCTCCAGCACATCCTGAAGCGTACGCCCGCTGACGGAAAGGACAGAAACTTTGTTATTGTATGGAAACACTGCGTAAAGATGCTGAAATCTCAAGGTGCCTGCCATGATACCGGCCCGTAATCCGCCACCGTTGACAAAGGCGACGTCGGTACCGAGGACGGCTCGGAACGCATCCGCACAAAAATCGCCCAGAATACATTCCTGGTTCCGAGCAGGACGGCTCCCGTCAGCTCCCTCAGCCGGCATATCCGTCAACGAACGTCCGACCACCCGGGAAGCCACCGTTTCAAAATCTGCCTCGATCATCTCCCATTCCCGGGAAACCGATGAATCGGCTTTCGTCAGTTCTGACACTCTGAGCAGTTCACTTGACAGACGGCCGTCCGCAGCGATGCACAATTTACCAATATGAGAAAAATGCGAACCCGTCGAAGTCAGCAGAACGGGCTTCCCGGAAAGATCCGGATAATAACTGCCGGGTATCACACTGTGCGAATGTCCGTCCAATACAGCATCTATGCCGGTAGTTGATGCAATCAGACGGACGGACTCGTTATTGTCCAAGCCGACATGAGAGAGCAGCAATACATAATCCGCTCCCTCTGCCCTGGCCGCATCCACCTGATGCTGCACGCAGGCTGCCAGATTTTTTCCCTGAAAACTGTAGAGATAGCGTCCGGCAGAATCGCAGAAATAAGAAGGTGTACTTGAAGAAACAGCATCCGGCGTGGTCACTCCGACAAAAGCCACCCTGATTTTTCCATAGCGGCGGATGGCATAGGCTTTGTACACGGGAACACGGTCGGCAGTGCGGCAGAAATTGCAGCTAAGGACCTCGGCCTTCAATTCCGACATCCGCTGTTCCAACACCGGCAACGTAAAATCAAATTCATGATTGCCAAGGGTCACGAAATCATATCCCACCGCATTCATCATACGGACCGCATAAGCTCCACGGGACACAGAACCATAGGCCGAACCGGATAGAAAATCTCCTGAGGATACTATGGAAACGAATGGCGTTTTTTCAATCATTTCATTTCGTAGAGCAGACATATAGGTATAGGACTCCAGATTGCAATGCACATCGTTGTCATATAGGATAACAATCTCTTTCTGTCTGGGGAAACAGGGACCTGCCAAAGAAATCCCCGTCCACAGCAGGCAGACGGAGAACAGTATGACTGCACGCCGCCCCATTTTTTCAAAATAATCCGCAAGCATTGTTTTCCTGTGCATGATGTATGGGTATGAATGAAAATTTTTTAAACGAAAAAAGGACAGACTTTATTGCCGCCTATGCCATGGGAAATCCTTACGGATATCTTTCCTTCGGATGCGGACAATATGCCTGATATTTCTGCGTTTTATTTTTTTGCAAAAAACATCCGACATGAAATTGAAAACGCTACTGCTGTTCGTCACCGCCCTGTTTTCTCTGCTCTCTCTGCCGGCTCAAAAAAAGACGAGCGAACTGCAGGATCAGAATCTCCAAGGCAAAGTCCGGACATTGGAAGAAACCGAGTACAATGCCGAAGAAGTCAACGGTAAGACTGTCATTGACCAGGAAGCCGGTCCTTCCTCTCATCACCTTACGGAATTCACCCGTCGGGGGAACATAGCGGAAGAAAAATCCTTTGACAGCGAAAATCGGCTGATTTCCAAGAACCGCAACAAATACAATGAAGTCGGAGACCTGTACGAAAGCAATGAATACAATGAGAAGGGGAAACTCTGCGGCCGCACTACCTACACCTACAACAGCTACCGCCAATATGCCGTACAGACCATTTTCCTTTCCGATGGCAGCATGGAAACCGGCAATTACTGCTATGGCAACGACAAACTGCTGGATTCCGTTGTGTGGCAATGCGGCGAGTTGTTTCGTAAGGAAACTTTCCATTACAACGCGCAGGGACTGGCGGATGAAAAACAGGTGTACGAGGGGACGGAACTGAAAAGCCGGACCTGCTGCCGCTATGATGCCCAAGGAAGACTGACAGAGGAATTCAGAGAAGAACCGGCGGACGGTAAAAAAAACAGAACAATGTATACCTATGACGAAAACGGCCGCATCCGTTCCGTCACCCGGAAGGATGCAAACGAACGACAGGAAAGTCGGACTTGCTGGGAATATGACACTTACGGAAACATCCTGGTAGAAACCTGGTACAACGAGGATGACCGGCAGACCGTCCGATCCACCTGTGAATACACCTACGATGCCCAAGGCAACTGGACACAGCAGATCTGGTACGATGACGGACGGGCTTTTACCATCACACAAAGAACCATCACCTATTATTGATATTACATCACCGAAAATACATATCATGAATATTTTGCTTTTAGGTTCCGGCGGACGGGAACATGCTATGGCGGCCAAAATAGCCGAAAGTCCGAAATGTACTGAGTTGTTCATCGCACCTGGCAATGCAGGTACCTTGCAATGCGGCTGCAATGTTGCTTTGGATAGCGGAGATTTTGAAGCTGTCAGAAATTTTGTCCTGGAAAAACACATCGACATGGTGGTTGTAGGTCCGGAAGTGCCTCTGGTGGCCGGCCTCTGCGATTTCTTTGCTCAGGACGAAGCCTTGAAACAGATTGCGTTCATCGGCCCCTCCAAAAAAGGAGCCGTACTGGAAGGCAGCAAGGATGAGGCCAAGGCCTTTATGATGCGCCACGGCATCCCGACGGCAGCCTATCGCAGTTTCACTCAAGACAGCCTGAATGACGGACTGGCTTTTTTGAAAACGCTGAAGCCACCCTATGTGTTGAAAGCCGACGGACTGGCTGCCGGGAAAGGTGTTCTCATCCTTGAGGATTTGAAAGAAGCAGAAAAAGAATTGAGCGAAATGCTCACCCACGCCAAATTCGGAAAAGCCTCTGCCAAAGTCGTCATTGAAGAGTTTCTGGAAGGCATCGAACTGTCTGTCTTCGTTCTGACGGACGGAAAACACTACCGCATCCTCCCCACCGCCAAAGACTACAAACGCATAGGCGAAGGAGACACCGGGCTGAATACCGGCGGCATGGGTTCCGTATCCCCGGTGCCTTTTGCGAATGAAGACTTTATGAGGAAAGTGGAAGAACGCATTGTCCGACCCACAGTGGAAGGGCTACAGCAGGAACATACCGATTACAAGGGCTTTCTGTTTCTCGGTCTGATGAACAAAGGCGGTGATCCTTATGTTATTGAATACAATGTCCGTATGGGTGATCCGGAAACCGAATCTGTTTTTCCGCGCATTACCTCCGACATGGTGGATTTGTTTGAACATACCTGGCATGGCAGTCTGGACCAATGCCAACTGCAGGTCAACCCGCAGACGGCAGCCTGCGTCATGATGGTAGCCGGAGGATATCCGGAAGCTTACGAAAAAGGGAAAGAAATCCACGGATTGGAAAATGTAAAAAGAAGCCTTGTCTTTCACGCCGGCACCAAACAGGATGTCCAAGGACGCATTCTGAGCAACGGTGGTCGCGTACTCTGCGTTACCTCCTTTGCCGATACCCTGAAAAAAGCCTTGGAAAAAAGCTACGCCTCCGTACGGGAAATCCATTGGGAAGGCTGTTATTACCGCCGGGATATCGGACAGGACCTCCTATAACAGAGGATCCTCTACCGGCACAAATTCCACAGAAGCCTCATCGGTGATATAGATCAGATAGGCTTCTGTCTTTTTATAAGCAGCCTGATGCAACAGTCGCATGTAGTTCCGGACCTGATCCTTGTGAGATTCGCGTGCCACACCGGTTTTGAAATCGAACAGCACGCATTCCGTTCCCTTCAGCAACAGACGGTCTGCCCTGGACAGTTTTTTTTCCGTTGACAATATGCTGATTTCCGTACGGACTTCTGTACTCTCGTCTCCAAAAAACAAGGCAGACTGCGGATGTTCGGACAATGCCTTCAGCACTTTCTCCACAAACAGACGGTCCTCTTCCGGACAATCCGGACGGCGACGCAATGCTTTCACTATGATTTCTGCATCCGACCGATGATAGAATGCGGCCAGGCATTCATGCACGAAAGTGCCTCTTTGGGAATCTTCCTGCTCCTCCTTTTCCTGGCCGGCAAACGACAGGGGCGGTAATTTTTCCTTGCGACGAAAAGCAAAGGAAGGCACCCATGTCTTCGTCTTCTCCTCCGTTTCGGACGGACGGGAAATATGGGACGAAAAACTATTGGAAGTGGGATAGGCATAATTTCTTTCTTCCGCCGGTCCCCCGGAGACTTCTTCCCCGAATTCCCGGAAAAATCTTTCCAGTCCGGATTCCTTTTTGTCCGTATAGACATCTGTCAGATACAGACGGTGCCCGGCCCTTGTAAATGCCACATAATCCACATTCAGATTGTCCAGATCGGTCATCTGTTCCTCCTCCGACAAGCAGTCGGCATAGGAGGTTTTCTCAAGATCCGAATGGATTTCCAACAGACCTACATTCAGCTGCAGATTACCGGCGCGGATAGGATCTTTCAATTTTACCCATTGCCTGGGTCGGGTGTAGGTACGCCTCCGTTTGACCATGGGATACATGACTACCGGAAATTCCAACCCCTTTGACTTGTGGATAGTCATCACATGCACAGCTTCGATACCTTCCGGATTGGAAAGAGAGGCTTTTTCCTTCTTTTCTTCCCAAAAAGAGAGAAAATCTTCGTCATTTTTAGCAGGATTTTCATGATATCCCCACACAATTTCCCCAAATGCCATGACAAAAGGATCGGCCTCGGCAACCTCCGACTGCAGTCCGAAACAAGTAGCAAGCGACTGGTACAGTTCGTAGATGTTCTGGTATTTCCACCGATCCAACTGCAACGGATAACCCCATGCCGACAAAAGTTCCGTGAAAGACTTTCGGTCCGCAGCTTGGGAAAACACTATATCCGCCGGCATTTCACAAGCAGTTACAGAAGAAAGGTACCTCAGCATTCCGGCTCTTGCCAGGGCATTGTCCGGCTGCCGCACAAAAGTGATTCCGTCCACCAGAAAATTCACCTGAGGTGACTGCTTCAGCAGCAGAGATTCGGGAGATATGACCGGAATGCGATGGTCGAACAGATACTGTGCTATGCGAGACGCCAAATCATTGCTTCGGGTCAATACCGCCATATCAGCATACGCATACCCGTCGGTTCGGGATGCAAGGATGGCTTCCTCCACCTTACGGCATTGGAAATCGAAAACGGCTTCACGGCCGGATTCTGCCTTGACAAGACTGAGCCGCACTCCGCCCCCTTCCGTATGGTCCCTGACACTCGGGATTTTCTGTTCCAAAGAATCATAGGCAGAGCATATGCGGAGATTGGCTTCTGAATTTTTCCTCATCTGCCCGAACCAGGCATTGTTGAAACGGATAATTTCTGATTTCGAACGAAAATTTTCGGAAAGCGGCACTCTTTCAAAACGGGATTTCAACAATTTTTCCTCTTCAAGCACTTCGGAAGACGTATCCAACTCGGACAGACGGACAAACTGACGGACGTCCCCATTTCGGAAACGATAAATGGCCTGCTTGGCATCTCCGAACAGACGGACTTCGCCCGTGCTTCCCGGCACAGCTTCCTTGGACAGACCTTCTTTCAGCAAGGGAAGCAAATTCTGCCACTGCAGGCAGGAAGTGTCCTGAAACTCATCGATGAAAAAATAAGAGAACCTTTCTCCCAAGCGCTCATAAATAAACGGGACATCCTCCGACAACACCACCTCCGAAATATACCGGTCGGTTTCTCCGATCAGCATCTGCTGGGAAGTTTCGCGAATTTCGTCCACCACTTTTTGAAATTCCTGCAACAAGGCAAAGGGATACATGTTTTTTAACAGATTCTTATACAGATAGTAATCTGCTGATGCTTCTCCTGCCTTCTGAAGAATTTTCTCGGCCTCCTCCTGCAAAACCGGTGCTGCGGACAGAATGGCCTGGGCCACGTAATCGGAAACATTGGCGGCCAGCCACTTTCCCTCCCGAACGGATTTCATGACATAGCGGTTCGGCTCCGAAGCTTTCTCCATTCCCTTGACAGCTACCTGCTGCAGCCAGGTACCGAAACCATTCTTTCCCTGATAAAAATCCTTTGACAGATCCGCTTCAGCAGGAACCTTCGCAAGAGCAGAACGGGCCATGTCCATCACGGCACGATCCGTCTCTGACACTTCCTTCCGCATCTGAGAAATGATTTTCTTGAAATCGCCCAAACCATACTCCTGAAGCCCCTGCAAAAAAACATAGGCCGACTCGTTATACAATTCCTTCGCCATTTTGGCCAGGGACGCATCCATCTTCCATTTTTTCTGGTCATCGATGCGATGGGACATGTACTCCAGCAAAAAATCGGTCAGCAATTCATCATAACCCAATTTGGACAACATCACATCCACTACCTGCTGCATGAACTGACCCGCATCCAGTTCCAACTGATGATCAGCGGGAATATGGAGTTCAAAAGCAAAAGTGTTCAGCAACTGCTGGAAAAACTTGTCGATTGTCAGCACGGAAAACCGGCTGTAATCGGAAAGGATGTGTTTCAACAATGCGTCAGCCCGTTTGGAAACTTCTGCCTGCGGACAAATATCCGTAAAATGTTCCATCAGATGGAAATCCTTTTCCTCCCGCGGACAGGATAGTTTCTCCAGAAAGGAAAGGATACGGCTTTTCATTTCATTGACAGCCTTGTTGGTAAATGTAATGCACAGAATCTTTTGAAAGATAAAAGGATCTCTTTCGCACGAGCGGATACAGATACGGAGATAGGATACGGCCAAATGATAGGTCTTACCCGAACCTGCGGACGCCTTGTAGACAAAGAAAGCGGGTTGTTTATCCGATGTTGACATATGATGGCAAAAAAGGACATCGTACGGATGTCCTTCTGTTCGCTTTGTGGAGCATATGAGATTCGAACTCATCACCTCTTGACTGCCAGTCAAACGCTCTAGCCAAATGAGCTAATGCCCCGTTTTTGAACGTGCAAAAGTATAACTTTTTCAGATATGATTTTCCATTATTCAAAAATTTTTTTTATGTCCATGCCGTCAAAATTGCCTGAACTCATCATTAACAGATTCTTACATTTCCAATTCTGATTTTTTAACAGGGAAAAAAGGGCTTTGGAATCACTGAAAACGCGCAAATCCAGTCGGGCAAATGCCGATTTGACCATTTCTTCGGTAATCGGTGGAAGTTTTTTCAGCGCAATGGCGTGCGGATTGAAATAGACGATGGCCTCGTCCGCTGCATCCATGGCATGCGCATACTGCTGCAGGAAAGATTCCGTCAGACTGCTGAATGTATGCAGTTCCATGCAGGCAACCAGATGACGTTCCCCGTCCTTTTCCTTCAATGCGGACACCGTTGCCTTGAGTTTGGAAGGAGAATGGGCAAAATCCTTGTACAATGCCTTTTCCCCATCTTCATACAAAAGTTCCAAACGATTGGAAGCCCCTCGGAAACTGCTGATGGCAGAAAAGAACTCTCCGTCCGTGATGCCTACACAGCGGCAGGCCTGGTAGGCGGCTCCGATATTCGACAGATTGTGACGGCCGAACACCTGCAACGGATACATTTTGCCCTGATGACGGATAATGCATTGTTTATTCCCAATAGTATAATCAGGATGGGAATAAGCCAGTTTCCGCGCCCGGACCGAAGGAGAAGCGGCTATTTTGCAGCAATTTTCATCTTCTGCACAATAAATCAGGCTGCCGTTTTCCGGAATCAGACCGGCAAAAATCCGGAACTGCTCCACGTAGTTTTCGAAAGTAGGAAACACATTGACATGATCCCATGCGATTCCGCTGATGATACCGATAGTAGGCTGATAAACGTGAAATTTCGGTCTGCGGTCAATAGGGGACGTCAGGTATTCGTCCCCTTCTATCACGATATAAGGCGCCTGACGGGTCAGACGGGTCATCACTTCGAAACCCTGCAGCTGTGCCCCTATCATATAATCGCAATCCCGTCCGCAGGCATTCATCACATGCAGTATCATGGACGTAATTGTGGTTTTTCCGTGACTGCCTCCCACCACAATGCGCGTCTTCTCTTTGGACTGCTCGTATATGAATTCCGGATAGGAATATATTTTCAATCCCAAACGTTTGGCTTCCAATAATTCCGGATTGTCCTCCCGGGCATGCATTCCCAAAATGACCGCATCCAGATCCGGTGTGATACAGGCTGCATTCCAACCTTCGTGATCGGGGAAAATCCCATATGCCTTCAAATGGGAAGCTGCCGGATCAAAAATTTCATCATCCGAACCGCTGACTTCGTATCCTTTCTGTTTCAATGAAATGGCTAAATTGTGCATGGCACTTCCGCCAATCGCGATAAAATGCACCTTCATGTCTACTCGCAATGTTTTTTGACGTTCTCGTAACCGGCATAGGTCTTGGAGGAACGATCGGTGAATACAATTCTGATCTGGTTGATGCGCAAGTCGGAAATGCGTCTGGATTTGTCTTGAAAAATAACAGGAACACGGTAACTGACAAATTCACTCAAAGTGATGATGCCGTTGCAACGGACGACCTGTTCCGACACTCCCGAGTCATCCGTCTGTATCTGCCGACTGCCATTGTAAGCAGTCAAGGTCAGTTCGATGTAGTCCACTTTTTTGGGGAAACAGTTGAAAAACTGGAAAGAAATGCCGCAGCTGCCGTTCTGATGAATCAGGCTCTTGCGCAACAGACATATTTCCCTGGACTGATATTTTTTCTGGGCTCCGGTCATCTGATTGGCCCATTCGAACAGATCATCATCCGAAAGGTCAGACGTTTTCTGACGGGTTTCGCTTTTTTCCCTGCGCATTTTCGGAGCCGGCGGCGTAATTTCCTCTTTCACAGGAACCGCTTCCACGATTTCCGGACTTTCCTGTACGGGAGCCGGCTGACGGACGGCAGAATCCGGCATCTGCATCGCCCCACGCTGGAATAGCGTATCTATTTGTTTGTTTGAAAGGTGTTGCAAAGCACCCCCCTGCACCCGGAAATACACCAGGATGGAGGCATTTTCCGTTTTGTCCCATTCATAACGGCTCCATTCCACCGGAACATACGTACCGGACTGCAGGCGCGACGCATCGTAGGAAAACATGCCGCCGCACTTGTCCACGTCCAGCATGCGGCAGGCTGACCAATGTTCGTAACGACTGTTCCAATATGCTTTGGAATGCAGGTAGGGCAAAAGATACTCCCCTCGTTCCACAGGAACACAGAATACATATTTGCCGGAAGCCAGACGGACAAATACAGACTGCTTGTACTTGAAAGTGGTGCGGACCACGTACTCCCTGTCAAATGCAATCATGGAAGAAGGATGTTTTATTTTGCGCAACGGACGGTATTTTCCGTCCACCAGGACATAACCTTCACTATAGATCATCCGGCATACAGAATCATCCGGACGGGTCAGGAATGCACGCTTGTTATGCACCTCTTTGACAGATAAAAACAAATCCGATTCCTGCGCACACAGAAATCCCGAAATGACCACGAAACAAACCAACAGAAACCAATGTCTCATCAGTAGAAATTTGAAAGTGCAAAATTACGAAAATTTTTATCGCAAAATCCAGACTGTGGTATGTATATTTTGTGGATATTTGCATTATGTTTTTCTATCGGGCGAAACCGCATATTATCGTATTGGTATTGTTCCTTTTATTGGGATTTTCCTTCTCCGTGAACGGACAGGAGAGAGCCGATACGGCTACGGCTGCCCCCCAATCTTTCGTCCATAAGGACTCCAGTGTGTCCTACCTTCCCGTCATCCGGCAGTCCTATTCTGCATCATTTCCCTTTGTGGCCAACATCGGAGAAGTGGATACGGGTCTGTTCGGGGAACAAAATCGGGAAAGTCTGAGAGCATCCCGCAACCACTACGCCACTTTCAGCGTCATCGGCCGGGCTCACCAATCCCTGAACTACCAGGAAGAGAATCGCAACGGATTTGTGTTCAAAACACTTCCCTATCCCTGCTACCTGCAAAGTCTGGATCAATGGAAACTGCTGCGTGTGGAAAAGGTATACACCATGCTGCGCTATGAATGGGGAAACGGACAGGAAAACTCTTTTGACGTGGAACACGCGCAGACTATCGGAAATTTTTCCTACAATCTGGGACTGCAAACACATCTGGCAGAAGGCATCTATGTCAATGAAGGAGTACGCGATATCAATGTGGGATTCCACGGGCACCACTACTCTGACACCATGAGATACGGATTCGATATCACCTTTATATACAATCTGTTTCATCTGAATGAAAGCGGTGGCATCGTCCGACCCGAAGATTATGAATCCGACATGGAACCCCGGGCCATCGAAGTCAACACCCCCAATGCCTGGAACCACATGAACGATCAACACTACGGATACCGGCATTGGCTGAGACTGGGCGGACACAAGGACAGCAGCGGACATTTTTCCGGTCTGTGCGCCGGATACCTGATCCACCAGATTGATTACAAAAGAAACCGCAGCGTCTATTCGGACAAAACAGCCGATACCATTCTGCATCAGAAAGTGCAGAATCAATTCCTGTGGAGCAACGCTGCTCCCGGAGAAGCCCAGGACTCCCTGTTCCGGATTGCCGCCGGACTGTCCCACGAATACGCCCAGGTAAAAGACAGTCTCTCAAACTTTCACAGCCAGATCTGGAGCGTAAAAGCCTTCATAGGCGTTCCTCTGAAAAAAGCCGGAAATTGGGAGAACCATTTCCGGTACTGCATGAGCGGATACAATGCTAATGACTTAGATTATAGAACATTGTATACAATTCCGTATTTCAGAAAAACAGACGACAGCACACGAAAACGCAAGGGATTTTTCCAGGCAGGATTCCATTACAATCTCTTTGCCCCCGATTACTATATCAGCAGGCAGGCACCCGGAAAATTGAAGAAACAGCAAGGCATGACCATGCACGCTACATTGAATTTCAGGAATATGGAGATAACAGGCCGCTATTTCCTCTCGGCCAGGCACACTTTTCTGAACGAAAATCTGCAAGCCGTACAATTGAGCGGAACTGCACACATTCTGCAGGGAGAAGTATTCCTGCCACTCCGTTGGAAGGGATTCGGCGCAGACCTCCACCTGTATGCCCAACATTGCGACAATGATTCCCTACATCTGCCGGTCCTTTCAACCCGTAACGCTGTTTACTACGGATTTCCGCTTTTCCACAATGGAATGTATCTGCAGTTGGGAGCTGAAATGATGTATTTCAGTGCCTTCCAGGCCGATGGCTATCGTGCTTCCGCCCAACAGTTCTACACCCAATTCGACACAGAAATAGGAAATGATTTCTACGTCAATGCCTTTATCAATGTGCGCATAGAGCATTTTCATTTTTATGCGGCCGCCACCAACCTCATGAACACGCTGGCGGACACACATCCCTTCCAGATTCCCTACTATCCGGCCAAAGGAACGGGATTCCGCGTCGGCGTATCCTGGCGTTTCTATGACTGACCATACTAAACACGATATTTTGACGTTTTAAATAATCAGAACCGACTCATCGAGAAAGAATATAACATATCAAAAACTCAAAACTATGATAGATTTAAGCAAATTGGATTCGAAATTAGTATGGGAGAACTTCCAGCACATCTGCTCCTTCCCCCATCCCTCCAAACACGAAGGCAAAATCACTGCTTTTCTGATGCAGTGGGCCAAAGAACACCATATTGAAGCCCGGCAGGACGCCATCGGCAACATCATTATGAGCAAACCTGCCACTCCGGGTATGGAAAACCGAAAAATGGCCATACTGCAAGGACATATTGACATGGTTCCCCAAAAAAATTCCGACAAGAAACACGACTTCCTGACCGATCCCATCGAAATGCGGGTGTGTGAAGACGGCTGGGTACGTGCCAACGGAACCACCCTCGGTGCCGACAATGGCATAGGCGTGGCTGCTGCCATGAGCGTCATGCAATCCGACAATCTGGTTCACGGACCGCTGGAGGCCCTGATTACGGTGGACGAAGAAACCGGCATGACCGGTGCTTCCAATCTGAAAGCCGGCGAACTGAAAGGAGATATTTTCCTGAACATGGATTCCGAGACCGAAGGCGAACTTTATGTGGGCTGCGCCGGCGGATTGGACGCCACCCTGGAACTTCCTTTCACAGAGACAGCCACACCGGCCGGTATGAAAGCCTACCGCATCGAACTGACCGGATTCAAAGGCGGACATTCCGGTATGGACATCAATTTGGGAAGAGCCAATGCCAACAAACTCATCAACCGCCTGCTGCGCAAAGCGACAGTGGAATGCGGAATGCGTCTGTCCAGCATTGACGGAGGCAGCCTCCGCAATGCTATTCCGAGAGAAGCCTTTGCCGTGGTGGCAGTTCCTGCCGACCAGACTGCTGCTTTTGAAAAATTAGTCAGCAATTTCGCCAATACCGTCAAAAATGAATTTTCGGCCACCGAACCGGATGGTAATATCGTAGCCAAAGTCGTAGACACGCCCGCCAAAGTCATGGATCTGAAATGCCAAAACAATGTCATCAACACTGTATACGCCATGCCTAACGGTGTGCTCCGCATGAGCGATTCCATGGAAAACCTGGTGGAAACCTCTTCCAACCTGGCCATTGTCAAATCCGAGAACTGCAAAGTCACCATCATGTGCCTGCTCCGCAGTTCCGTAGATTCCGCCAAGGAAGCCGTCGGCGAACGCATGACCTGCATTGCGGAAATGACCGGTGCCAGAATCAGCCTGACCGGTGCTTATCCGGGATGGAAACCCAATATGGAATCTCCCATTCTGAAAACCATGATGAACACCTACCGCAAACTTTTCAACAAAGATCCCGAAACCAAGGCCATTCACGCCGGTTTGGAATGTGGTCTGCTGGGCGGCGTTTATCCGAACTGGGATATGATTTCCTTCGGACCCACCATTATGCACCCGCACTCCCCCGATGAAAGAGTCAACATCGAGAGTGTGGACCGTTTCTGGAAATTCCTGGTCGAAACATTGGCCAATATCCCCACTAGATAAAAAAGAAAATGACCGCATGCCCGGCTCACCCGGGCATGCTTTTCCATCACACCATGCATCACAAACGGAAACTGATATTCGTACTCCTGCTATCAGCAGTCTTTATTGGCACTTCGTGCAGTAAATACGAAGAAGGACCTTGGCTGAGTTTTACAAAAAAAGAAAACCGCATCCGCGGCTTTTGGGAACTTTGTTCCATAAGCAAAAACGGAGAAAACACCAACGAAACTCCCAGTGATGTGGAATCAAAGGAAGGCACCTGGGAATTCTATCGCACCCACACTCTGCTGATCACCTACTACAACGGAGCATCCACTCTGAAAAGCGAAGGATCGTGGGAATTCAGTGAAAACAAGGAAAATCTGGACCTCCACTTCACCACCCGCTATGCCTCCTTAGACCGTTCCTACGAAATTGTCAAACTGACCACCAAGGAAATGAAACTCCGATACGTGGACAAAGCGGGAGACCGGTGGATACTCACTTTTTCTATTCTGCAATCATTTAACGGATATGCTTACTGAACAACGGATATCGGACTTTTTTCACCGCCTTCCCTCCCGCGTGTCGGAACAAAATATAGTGCTGATACTGAGCCTGATTGTCGGAATTATATCCTCCACTGCCGCTATCATCCTCAAAAATTCCGTATTCTACACCCACCATCTGCTGCAGAATGCTTTTCCTAAAAACGAATACAATCTGCTGTATTTGGCTTTTCCCATCATAGGCATCACTTTGACCGTACTGTTTATCAAATATTTTGTCAAAGACGACCTCAGTCACGGCGTGACCAAAATTCTATACGCCATCGGCCGGAACAATGGAAAAATCAAACGGCACCACACTTACTCCTCTCTGGTTACCAGTACCCTGACTGTCGGATTCGGCGGTTCTGTCGGATTGGAAGCACCCATCGCCCTGACCGGTTCGGCCATCGGCTCCCAATTAGGCTCGCTTTTCAAATTGAGCAACAAATCCTTGATTCTGCTTACCGCCTGCGGCACTTCCGCTGCCGTCGCTGCCATTTTCAATGCACCTATTGCCGGCATGCTGTTTGCCATTGAAATTCTGATGCTGGACATGACGGCGTCTTCGCTGATGCCGCTGCTGGTCTCCGTAGTAACTGCCACCTCTTTTTCCTATCTGTTTTTAGGAAAAGACGTCATGTTCAACGAAATTCCGTCGGATCTGGATTACGCCATGAAAAACCTGATATGGTACATCATACTGGGAATACTCACCGGATTCATGTCCGTCTATTTCGTCCGGACCAACGATTGGATCAGCCGGAAATTTTCCGGTATCCGCAAACCCGGACTGAAAATTCTTTTAGGAGGCAGTATCCTGAGCCTGCTCATTTTTGTTTTTCCAACCTTTTTCGGTGAAGGATACGAGATGCTGGCCTCCATTATGAACGGAAACGGCCATATCGTATTCAACAACAGTCCTCTTTACATGCTGCAGTTCAACGATGCCACACTGTTGCTCTTCCTGCTGGCCCTGCTTCTGCTCAAACCTTTTGCCACTGCTTTCACCAACGCAGCCGGCGGTATTGGAGGCGTGTTTGCCCCATCCCTCTTTGTGGGTGGCATGGTGGGATTCATTCTCGTCACTTTCGGTAATACCTTCCTCGGACTGCATCTTTCCGTCATCAATTTCACATTAGCGGGAATGGCCGGTGTCATGGGAAGCATTATGAAAGCTCCGCTGATGGCCATTTTCCTCATTGCAGAAATATCCGGTGGATACCAGCTTCTGATACCTCTGATACTTTGCGCAGTATCTTCATATATTCTGTTCTATGCCTTTGAAAAATATTCGGTATACACCAAACCCTTAGCCAAACAGGGTGACCTGATTACGCACGACAAGAACAAACAGGCCCTGATACAGCTGAAAGTAACCGATTCCATAGAAACCGACTTCCAATGCGTTCGCCCGTACGCTACGCTGTCCGACCTGACCATGGTCATTGAAAATTCCAAACGGAATATCTTTCCCATGGTGGACGAAGAGGGTATTTTTTACGGACTGGTCATATTGGACGATGTGAGGAAACTGATGTTCCATCCCGAAAACTACCACCTGCACGTGGATGAATTTGCTTTCATGCCAAAGGAATCCATACACCCGGAAGAATCCATGTTCAGCGTGGTTCGCAAATTCGAGACATCCGGCAACTATAATATGCCCGTTATTGACGAATACGGAAAATACTACGGTTTTATCTCCCGCGCCAACGTCTACACCAAGTACAGGGAATACATAGAGGAGATATCAGAAGACTGATATCCGCTGCCCGCTTTGAAATTTCACTGATCTTTGCAAACATTAAACCGACAGTTAGACCATTACAAAATGAAACACTCCGCAAGCAAAACTTGCCTTTGGGCCTTCGGTATGACCTTACTGCTCTGCTTTACAACGGCTCATGCTCAACGCATCGTACTGAACTCTGACCTTACCCACCACGGGGACTTTCATTGGGAAACGCTTCCGCTGAGTGAAACCAAAGATCTTCCCGAAATCATGTCGCAACCGGGTTACAATACCGAACACTGGTTGCCGGCCATCGTTCCCGGAACGGTACTCAATACGGACGTATACAACGGAAAAGTGCCTGAGCCCTACTACGGATTGAACAACAAAGTGCAAAAAGGTCTGATTCCGGACATCACTCAAGTCGGGCGCGATTACTATACCCGCTGGTTCCGCACGGAATTCGAAGTACCCGCTGCTTTTGCCGGAAAACAGATCTGGCTGCAGTTTGATGGAATCAACTACCACGCCGAAGTATGGATCAACGGCCATCTGCTCAGTTCCATTCATGGTATGTTTGTGCAGGACTACATCAACATTACCGACTTTGTCAAACCGGGTCAGAAAGCGGCCTTGGCAGTCAAAGTGATACCGGTAGACGTGCCCGGTACCTGGAAGAAAAAGGACTGGGGAGCATTCAAGGAATTCCACAACGGTGGAGACGGAAATATCGGTCTGAACACCACCATGCTGATGAGCATCGGTTGGGACTTCACTTTCATGGATGGCATACGCGACCGCAATACCGGTATCTGGCGCAGCATCTATCTGTATGCTACAGGCGAAGTGGTTCTCAGACACCCCTTCGTCCGATCTGAGCTCCGCCATCCCGACTATGCCCAGGCCTCGGAAACCGTTTCCGTGGAAGTGACCAATCCGACCTTTTTGCCAGTGGAATGTGTGGTGGAGGGAGAAATCGGTGACATAGTATTCGAAAAGAAAGTTTCCGTAGACAGAGGCTGCACCCGGGAAGTTGTCTTTACTCCGGATGAATTTCAGCAGCTTGTCATTGACAATCCGAAACTGTGGTGGCCAGTGAACAAGGGTCCCCAAAACCTCTACGATCTGAAAATGACAGTTCTGGTCAACGGAAAAATCAGCGATACCCTGCACAGCCGTTTCGGCATACGCGAAATCACCTCCGACACCAACACTCCCGACCACTCCCGCGTATTCTACGTCAACGGGAAGAAAATCTTCATCCGCGGTTCCAACTGGATACCGGAAGCTATGCTCCGCTCGAACGATGCGCGTACGGAAGCGGAGCTCCGCTATACGCAGCAGTGCGGCATCAACCTGCTCCGCTTCTGGGGCGGCGGCATTGCCGAATCCGATCGTTTTTACGAACTCTGCGATGAATACGGCATACTGATCTGGCAGGAATTCTGGATGACCGGCGATACCCGTCACCCACAAGATAAAGGGGTGTATATGAACAATGTAGAATCCACCGTAAAACGCATCCGCAACCATGCTTCCCTCGCCTACTATGTCTGCTCCAACGAAAGCACCGAAATGCCGGGCATGCGGGAACTACTGACGCACCTTGACGGCACTCGCGGATACCAGATGCAGTCGGAATGTGACGGCATACACGATGGCAGTCCTTACAAGCAGGTCAACCCTATGAGGCATTACGAAAATACCGCTTCGGAAAGAGGCAGCCGTATTGACGGCTTCAATCCGGAGTACGGAGCCCCCATGCTGCCCCTGGCAGAATCCCTGCGGCTGATGATGGACGAAAAAGACCTTTGGCCCATCAATACGGAAGTCTGGGACTATCATGACGGCAACGGTTTTTCCCAAGTCAGTACGCTTTACCGACAAATGACGGATGAATACGGAACGTCCACCTCCATAGACGAATTCTCACAAAAAGCCCAATTGGTGGCTGCCGTCAATGCACATTCCATATGGGAAACCTGGAACTACAACAAACTCGGCTATGGGGACCGTTGGGCTTCCGGTCTGCTTTTCTGGTTCCACAACAGCCCGATTCCTCAGGTCTGCGGACACATCTACGACTGGTACCTTGAACCTACGGCAGCCCTTTACCATACGGCCAACGCCCTGGAACCGGTGCACGTACAATTTGACTTTCTGAAAAATTCCGTATCGGTCGTCAATGATTACTATACACCCTTCGAAGGCGGAAAAGTAACAGCCACCATATACGACCTCAACAGTCGCAAAATTTGGGAAAAAAGTACCTTTGTCAGCGTTCCGGAAGACGGCGTTGCCTGCGACCTGCTTCCGATTAAGTTCTCACCGGCAGCCGGCAAGGTACAATTCCTGGCGCTGCACCTGGCAGATGCACAGGGAAATACCGTTTCCGAAAATTTTTACTGGCACTCCGACAGCCGCTACGAAGGTGCCTCCACCCTGACCGGTCCCTGCACGGCCGGATTTCAGTCCCTGGATTCCATGAAAGCGGCTCAACTCAAATGCACAGTTCAAACCCGCCGGGAAAACGGCCGCCTGTATGTGGATGTGAAGATGAAAAATACTTCGAAACAGATTGCCTTTTTCAATCAACTGCATCTGAAAGACGTACAACTGAATCCTATACGTCCTGCCTACTATACCGATAATTTCTTCACCCTGATGCCGGGCACTTCCCGAACCGTGACCATAGAAGCAGCAGAAGAACAGGTTCCCGCCGGCAGTTGCGTGGAAATCTCCGGATGGAATACCGGCAATCAGATTCTGAAATGGAAGTAAGTCTTACGCTTCCGCGCGCTATTTCAACACCACCTGCAGCATGGAACGGCTCCGCTGTTCCATCATCACCTTACGTCCTTCTACAAAAGGCTGCAGACTGTCGGCCTGATAATGCCGGATACTGAGCAGCTCCACATTTTCATTGTAACGGACACTGAACTCTGTCTGCAATTCCTCTATCAGTTGGGGAAGACTTTCCCTGGCGTCCACACAGACAGAAAAACTGATGGCTGAATTCTGCATCAAATTGATCTTAAATCCAAAAAGAGCAAACAAGGCAAAAATGGTAGACAGATTTTCCTCCGCAATAAAGGAAAAATCCTTGGAAAAAATGGAAATCAATACCTGCTTGGTTTTTCGAATATAGCAGGGCATCTTCTCATACTCCTTGAACGAATGGATGAGGCTTCCGCTGGCTTCCGGATGCAGAAAAGACTTGACATAGAGTGGAATATTCTTATTCTGCAAAGGCTTGATGGTTTTCGGATGTATCACGCTGGCTCCATAATAAGCAAGTTCAATGGCTTCGCGATAGGGAATCCTTTCCAATTTGACGGCATTGGGAAAGACTTTGGGGTCCGCATTCAGTAAACCGTCCACATCCTTCCAGATGGTTACGCTTTCCGCATGGAGGGAATAGGCAAAAATAGCCGCACTGTAATCGGAACCTTCCCGACCCAAGGTTATGGGAAATTTTTCCGGCGTGCCGGCGATGAATCCCTGCGTCAGCAGCAGACGGTCCAGTCCGGAAGGATATTTGTCCTGCAAATGCCTTTGTATTTTGTGCTCGGTCTTCTTCCAATCCACTACACCCTCGCGGTAATGATTGTCCGTGCAAACCAGACGGCGGGCGTCCATCCACTCATGAGGGAACTGCAGTTTGTCCAAATAGGCCGATATCAGTCGGGTAGAAAAAATTTCTCCAAAGGAAACGATCTGATCATACTCGAAATCGTAATTTTCGCTGGATTCCTGCTGCAAGCGGTTTTCCAGCACTCGAAACTGTTCTTCTAATTTTTTGGCGTACAGGGCATACTCTCCGGGGAGCAACTCTTCCAGAATCTGGCGGTGCTCTTCGCGCACAGCCTCAAACGAGGCCATTTTTTCCGATCGGTTTTCCACATAAGCGGCTACCAGTTCCTCCAAATGATTGGTCGTCTTTCCCAAGGCGGAAATCACCACCACTGTCGGCGTATCCGCATATTTACGTATGATTTCCACTACATTGCGGATGCGTCCGGCATCCTTGATGGAAGCTCCACCGAATTTGAATATCTTCATAGGTTCAATATTTTCATCATAAGTGCAGGCTTTCTGCGTCAATAGGCTAAATCCAGCAATATGGGCAAATGGTCTGAATATCCTCCCAGGTAATTCGGACCCGAATACGTACGGAAGGGTTTCTTACCATGATATTTTTCATCATCTGACAACATGAAGGGCTGTGAGAATATGCATACCGGAGAGACCACCCGATAGGAGGCATCCGGCTGTGTCATGAAAGGCGTGACGATGAACTGGTCCAGCACAGCCCAGTTTTTTCTGTATTTGTGCGTTCCCACCTGATTTTTCTTCAAATAGGGAGCCATCAGATTGAGCAGTTCTCCTTCTCTTACTTTTTCCGTAACAGAAGCTTTCAGATAATAACGCATGCTGCTGTCCGTCGGAGTATCGTTGAAATCCCCCATGGCCACGATGGAGGCTCTCGGCTGTCTGGCCAAAATAGAATCAATGCGTCCCCGCAGAATACGGGCACACTGGTTTCGCTTACTCATGGTAGCCATATAGCCTCCATAGCGGGAAGTAAAATGATTGACAAACAAATGCAAAGTGTCCTTGGAATCCTTGGCGATACCTTTCACATACAGTATGTCCCGGGTGTGGGAATCCGGATGTTCGGAAAAAACGACAGGCACCGCTTCCTGATACAACAAACGGAACTTGTCCTGACGGTAAAACAGAGCCACATCCACGCCACGGGGATCCGGAGATTCAAAATGGACATATTTGTATCCATACCTTTTCAAACCAGTGGTATAAAGCAAACGCTTGATGACTTCCGGATTTTCCACTTCGGCTACTCCGATGATGTCCGGCACGTCGCCTTCTCCCATAGAAAGAAACACTTTGGACAGATGATCCGCTTTCTGCTGGTAACGGAAGTACGTCCAATGGTTCTGCCCGTCCGGGGTGAAAGCATTGTCATTTTTCAACGGATCGTCGTTGTCGTCAAAAAAATTCTCCAGATTATAAAAACACAAACGAAGGGTTCGCGTACGCTCCGTATCGGACAAACAAGGGCAAAAAGCAGGATCCGTCTGTGCAAGCACCCGGAAGGGTACCAACAAACCGATAAAACACAACCACAGAAATCGGAGATGCTTCATGCTGCAAGGATTACATATTGTCATCCGCATACCATTCCGCATAGGAGGTTGCCGTTTCTCCCAAGCGCAGACTATGTAAGGAGACCGACGATGGCAACTGCCGTTTCAACAGATCGGCGAAATGCAGCAGCATGCGTTCCGATGTAGGCTGATAAGGCAGCAATTCCACTTTCTGATAATGTTTCTGCAATTGGGCTACCAGGTCGGCATCCACCGCCTCATTCAGTACCAGGGAATGATCGAAACGATCCACTATCTGCTGATGGACGATTTTTTTCAAATCCGAAAAATCCATCAGCATACCGCATTTCGGGGAATCCGTCCCTTCCTCCGGCCGACCGACAACCGTCACCCTCAGTTCATACGAATGGCCGTGAATGTTGCGGCACAAACCATCGTACCCGACTAAAGCGTGCGCCATTTCGAAACGGAATATTTTGGTAATACGAATGTTTTCCATTTTTATCCGATTTGTGCGACCGCCCATTCCAAAGCTTCCTGCATCCAGGCCGGATCTACGGCCGGAATGTCCCCGTTTCGGGTCAGGAGTTCCATCATGGAACGGGTCTTCTGAATATCTTCTTCCGCCATGCGGTAAACTTCATCCCAACTTAATTCGCGACGGGCAAGTCCCTCTTTTTTTGCCTGCATAGCCACATCAGCAGCCACTTTCGGGAACATGGGCGTTTCCGTCATTTTCGGAATGATGTCATCAACCGAAATGCCTCGCTGTTCCGCATAATCGGCAATGGAATGTGCCGCTGCAATGGCCATACCATCGGAAATAGCCTTGGCATGTACAAGCAACGTACCTTTCAGAATGGCTGGGAAACACACGGAATTGTTGACCTGATTGGGGAAATCGCCCCTGCCCGTAGCCACAATGTATGCTCCGGCTTCTTTGGCCTCGGAAGGATAAATTTCCGGTACGGGATTGGCACAGGCAAACACTATGGATTTGTTCGCCATGGAAGCAATCCATTCCGGTTTAATGGTCCCGGGACCCGGTTTGGAAGCAGCTACCACAATATCGGCATCTTTGAAAGCTTCTTCCTCGGTCAGAACGTGGTTGGGATTGGTAATCTTGCTCAAATCCCACTGACGGTAGAATTTGGGATCGTTTTTATAGTCTTCCCGCTGATCATGCAGGGTCCCTTTACTGGAAAAAATAATCATCTTTTTGGGATCGGCTCCGTCAGTAATCATCAGGCGGGCGATGCTCGTATTGGCCGCTCCTGCGCCGTAAAGCACAATCTTACAGTCAGAAATCTTCTTGCCAACCAGTTTCAAGGCATTGATGATGCCGGCCAATGTCACACAGGCTGTACCCTGGGCGTCATCATGCCATACCGGAATATCGCAGTGCTCACGCAACTCGTCCAGCACCCGATAGCAATTGGGATGGGAAATGTCTTCCAGATTGACAGCTCCGAAGGAAGGCTGGAGCATTTTGACGAATTCTATGATTTTTTCAGCACAATGCTTTCCGTTTTCGTCCCGACTGTCCATACAGAGAGCCACCGCATCGATACCGCCCAGATATTTCATCAGAAAAGCTTTCCCTTCCATCACACCGAGACCACCCGGAGGAGTGCAGTCTCCATCACCCAGCACCCGGGTAGAATCGCTGACCACAGCCACCAGATTGTGGCGGTTACTCAAGGCATAAGAGGTCTGATTATCGTCACGGATAGTGGTGGATACCGAAGACACGCCCGGTGTATACCAGACATTGAACCAGTTGAAAGCAGGCAGCGGAACTTTGGGAACCGTCTGCATTTTACCCTTGTGATGTTCGTGAGCTATCAATGACAACTTTTTATAAAACAAAGTTTTACACTTTTCTTTTTCGGCTTGTGTGAAACGTTCCGGAAAACATTCCTGCAAATTGCTTAAATCTTCTTTAATCATCGTGTTTCAATTTTTTTGCGAACTACAAAAGTAGACATTTTTTTCATACACTTCCGACCCTGTCTCCCGATTCCCGATATTTTTTTAAATCCTGCCTGCTACCGTAGTATGAACTGCTGAATGACAGCATTTGACAAATTCAAATAGATCAGCGCATCACCTCCTTCAGCACTTTGTGTGACTGCACGTGGGCGATGGATGCGGACACATGGCGCGCATAATATGCCAAAAGACAATCCAACATAGGTGCGCGATAGACAGAAGGAAGTATTTCCTCCTTGGCAGAAGGACACAGCAAAGCATCCGACAAACGGGGTATCCAAGAGGAAAGCGTTTCATCTGCCCTATCCCGGACAGCAGTAAACTGGGCCGATTCTACCTGAAAATACGGACAGGAAGCGGAGCAGTTGTTCAAAGGGGCGCACCCCAGGAAATGGGTCAGCTGCCACAGAAAGCGCAGGTGAAAATCCGGAATATAATCATGATTTTCAAATAATTGAAGCGATTCATCAACAAACAGGAAAAGCTCTTCGTCCGGAGGAGTCGTCTGCAGTACTTTATATAATACCTCGTTGAGAAACATTTTGACGGCCGACTTCAAATAGTCAAAATCCCGCATGTCTGCCGGATGTTCCAGTTCCACAGATTTCAAATAATCCAGCGCATCGCTTCTGCGGCGCTCTGCTTTCAAATCCACCACTGCCAGTGGCTGAAGTTTGACCCATTGACCCTTCTTTTCCTTTTTCAGAGAAGTATATGCCATATAGGAGCGCATGCCTTCCTTGTCGGTATACACGTGATAGATAGCCTTGTTGTCGGCAAAAACCGTTTTGTGAAGGACAATGCCTTTGGTCTGATAAATCACAGCTGATGACTTAAAAAATCGACCAATCGGGAGACGGCCCTTCCTCTGTGGCTGATGCGGTTTTTCTCTTCTGCAGGCATCTCAGCAAAAGTTTGCCGATATCCCTGCGGCAAAAATACCGGATCGTAACCGAAACCTTCACAACCACTGCGTTCCAAGGTGATGAATCCGTCCACTCTGCCTTCAAAAAAGTACTCCTTCCCATCCAGCAGCAAAGCCACTACTGTACGAAAACGGGCCGTGCGTTTTTCCAAATCCCGGACATTTTCCAATTCGCCCAACAACTTACGCACATTATCATCAAAAGAGCAGCCTTCACCGGCATAACGGGCCGAGTATACCCCAGGCCTGCCGTTCAAGGCATCCACTTCCAATCCGGTATCATCAGCAAAACAGGAACAATGGTAACGTTCCCATACAAATTGGGCTTTCTGCAGGGCATTTCCCTGCAAGGTGTCATGTGTTTCCGGAATTTCCTCTTCGCAGCCCAGTTCCGACAGGGAACGGACAAGGATACCTTCCGGTAGCATCGCCTGCACTTCGGACACTTTGTGCTTGTTGTGGGTGGCAAATATCAGATCCATTTCAAAAAGATTGTTTGATGTGAGATAACGCAAAACAATGCCGTTTATTGTTGCCGTGGAAGAAGGCTCTTCCGTAAATACGTATACAAAAAAATCCCTCCATTCGGAGGGATTTTTAACGAATAACACGTAGCCGGTTTAGAACAACTCGTGAATCACCAGACCGGAACGCAGTTTGGGTTCGAACCAGGTGGTTTTCGGCGGCATGATATTGCCGGTATCGGCAATGTCGATAATCTGCTTCATGGATACCGGATAAAGGGCGAAGGCCACTTTCATTTCCCCGTTATCCACGCGACGTTTCAGCTCGCCTAAACCGCGGATTCCTCCGACGAAATCAATGCGCTTGTCGGTACGAAGATCCTTAATTCCCAATATTTTATCAAGAACATGATCGCTCAGGATCTTGACATCCAACACGCCGATGGGATCGTTGTCATCATACTTTCCGGCTTTAGCCGTCATCTTGTACCAATGACCATCCAAATACATGCTGTGTTCGTGCAACTTGGAAGGTTTGTAAATTTCAGTACCCATGTCTTCGACTGTGTAGGCGTCGTTCAAAGCGGCCAGGAACTGTTCTTTATTCAAACCGTTGAGATCTTTCACTACCCGGTTGTAGTCAATCACGTTCAGCTGATTGTCCGGGAAAATCACCGTCATGAAGTAATTGTACTCTTCCTTACCGGTATGATTCGGATTGTGCTCTTTCTTTTCCTGACCCACGAGGGCGGCAGCAGCACTGCGGTGATGACCGTCAGCGATATACATGGCAGGAACTTTTTTGTCAAAAAGTTCGACCAGCTCGGCAATCATCTTCGCATCGTCGATAACCCAGAAACGGTGGCCAAATCCGTCTTCCTTGGCAATGAAGTCGTAAATCGGTTTGTTCTTCACTACGGAAGCCACGATTTCATCGATACGGGAAACGGCAGGATAAGCAAAGAATACCGGTTCCACGTTGGCATTGGTGATGCGGACGTGACGCATGCGGTCTTCTTCTTTGTCCTTACGGGTCAATTCGTGTTTTTTGATGACTTTGTTGATGTAGTCTTCGCTATAGGCGCAAGCCACAATGCCGTACTGCCAGTGAGCGTCGGCATCCTTCGGATTCATGCTCTGTGCATAGATGTAGAGTTTTTCTTCCTTATCCTGCACCAGCCAACCGAAATCCTTGAATGCATTATAGTTCTTTACGACCTGCAGATAAACTTCCGGATCAGTATCCTTGATGCCCGGTTCCAAGTCGATTTCGGCTTTGGTAATGTGTAACAGGCTGTAAGGATTGCCTTCGCATTCTTTGCGGGCTTCTTCGGTATTGAGTACATCATAAGGACGGGAGGCCAGTTTCTCGACGATGTCGACCGGCGGACGGAATCCCTTAAAAGGTTTGATTACTGACATAATAATTTTTTTTATGATTGATAACTAAATTACGCATTCAACATCACCGGCATGACCAGCATCAAAATGTCTTCCGATACCTTTTCGTCATCGGCATACACGGGGAAAATCAATCCGGGACCCGTAGCATGGGACAGTTTGAAAAGGACCTCGGTGGTATCCAGATTTGTCAAAAATTCCTGCAGAAATTTGGAACTGAATCCTATGCTCAAGTCTTCGCCATCATAAGTGCAAGGCATGGTCACCACTGCCTTATTGGACAATTCGCGGTCTTCGGCGGACAGGGTCAGTTCGGTTGCGGTAATCATCAGCCGCACCTGATGCGTTGACTGATTGGAATACAGGAAAATATTTTTCAGCTTCTGCAGCATCATGGAACGTTCCACCTTGAGAGTATTCGCATTATCCTGTGGAATGACGGAAGCATAGTTCGGATAGCGGCCTTCCACCAATTTGGAAATTACTGTCAAAGACTGTACGGTAAACGAAACCTGAGACGCGTTGAACTCTACGCGGATTTCATCCTCCACCGTTTGGAGTATGTTCTTCAACTGCAGCATCGGTTTTTTGGGAAGAATGATGGACTCCGACAAACCTGTGGTTACGTCTTTGTCCTCATACTTGACCATACGGTGTCCGTCTGTAGCAACAAAAATCACTTTCTGGGCTTCCAACTGACAAAGAATGCCTCCCATCACCGGACGGATATCGGCCGATCCGGTAGCAAAGCTGGTCTTGGCAATGGCATTGCACAAATGCTGCACCGGCATATTGAATGTCTTGGCATCGGTCATTTCCGGCATTTTGGGAAACTGGTCGGCTTCAAAACCGATCAGATTATAACGGGCCGTTTCCGCCGCGATTTCAATGTTGTTTTCGTCATTTACCGTAAATACGACGGGTACGTCCGGGAGTGTTTTCAAGGTTTCTACCACCAATCTGGCAGGCACGGCGACACTTCCCTCACCTTCGGCCTGCGCCAGAGCGACATGGGCCACCATGGTCGTTTCCAGGTCGGTAGCCGTCAGGGACAAATCCATTCCCTCCATAGTGAAAAGAATATTTTCCACAATGGGTACGCTCTTGTTGGGAGATATTATACCACTGATATTCTGTAAATTCTTGGACAATAACTGACTCGAAACAATAAACTTCATCATAGACAATGCATTTTTTTGAATTTGCAAAAGTACTCATTTTTACGGCATCATTTCAAAAAAAGAAGGCCATTTCGCGAATTTTGCTATTTGCCCTTCAATTTTATGACCGCCAAAACGGTATAAAACAGTATTTTGACATCCATTAACATGGACATGTTTTCCAAATATACCATATCGTAACGCAAACGTTCCACCATCTGGTCAACATTTTCTGCATAACCATAAGTAACCTGCCCCCAAGATGTCAGCCCCGGTTTGATCTGTTGCAGCAAGCGGTAATGCGGCGCTTTCTCCACGATCTGATCAATATAGTACTGGCGTTCGGGACGGGGCCCCACCATGGACATCTCTCCCAATAGCACGTTGAAAAACTGGGGAATCTCATCCAAATGGGTCTTGCGCATAAAGACGCCGAAATGAGTAATGCGGTTATCGTGTTCGCTGGACAGCTGGGGACCGGCATTCTCCGCATCCACATACATGGAACGGAATTTGATGATATCAAACGGTTTTCCTCTGTATCCGACCCTCTCCTGACGGAACAGTATAGGTCCCGGAGAGGAACATTTTACTCCAAAAGCCAGAAAAAGATACAAGGGAATGCAGAGAATAATACAGATCAAAGAACCCACAATATCAAAGAAACGCTTGCAGATTTTTTGCCATACCGGCATGAAATCCAATTGCAACTCAACCACCGGTTCATGATATACGGCTGTACTGTTGACGGACCCCATCAGATAATCCGTGGTGTGTGGAAATATTTTGATCATCAGTTCCGAAACCTCCAGGTTCGGGAAAATCTTGCCCAGAATTTCACGGGTTCCTTCCCCCACTGCCACGACCATTTCCTCTATTTTGTAATCCCTTATCCTTTGAGGAAGGTCCTCGTAGGTGCCCAAACAAGGCAAAAGTGCGGCCAGTTCATCCGTGCGCTCGCCATTGGCAGTGACAAAACCTACCAGCGCTGTTCCCGAATGCTGTTTCTGCTGGTGCAGCATCTGATAGTAACGCAAAGCTTCGGCTCCGCCTCCGACAAGGATGGCATTGAAAGTCAATTCCCCTTTGTGGATGCGGTTATTGACCGCCGTCACCAGCAAAAAGCGGAACAGGCAGGTCAATATCAATTGCAGGCTGAACAAAAGGAAAAAATAGCGGGTATAGTCCCGGTAATCGGTGATGACATCGTCCAGAATGATGACGAAAAACAGCACCACTGTGCCTATAATCACTTGTTTGAACGTATGTTCCAATTCTTTTAACCGGGATTTGCGATAAATTTTCCGATAAGAACCGCTAACTGCATAAAACAATATCCAACAAAAAGGAATGGCTATGATGTCTAAATAAAACTTCCAATCGCCCAACACATCACCCATTACCATAGCCGGAGACATTCCCCCCGCAGTATGATGCTTCCGATAGACAAAAAAACATGCCATGGCCAGCATGGCCGCCAAGTAGTCAAACATCACATACAGGAATGTCTGGATTTTCTTTCTCATATCTATTATATGTATAACACTTTAATATTGTCAAACAAATATGTCGCGCTGTCCCCGACATTCTTCACCCCTTTGACATATATTTCGAAATGGGAAATATAACTGGAAGAATTCAAAGCCTCCGTCAAATTGATGTATATCTTTTTCCATTCCGCATTGCCGCGGACGGTGGAGCCGTAGATTCCACAAATCGGATACTGTATGGTACGGCCGTTGTAATGATAATACAGGCCAACCTCTATGTTGTGGGTAATACGGTAATTCATTTCCATAAAACAATACGTCTCCTTTTTGGGAAAAGAATAGGAAGTCTGTACTTCAAAAAAGGTTTCATCCGGACGCAATGCAATCAGACCCGAATAATGGTTGACTTCCTTCGGATAGGAAAAAATCAGGGACGGATCCGAGGTTTTCGACAGGGAGGCGCTTCCCTCCACGGCAGAAAATTTGATACCGGCATCTTCAAAATCTTCCTTGAACTCAAAAATGGTTCTGGGCTCGTAAGTGAACGAAGGCGTAAGCGTATAGGTTTTTTTGGATTCCAACTGCATTTGACGGACATCCGCCGTGTAAAAGGGATAATACGGCCGCTTGACAGCCACACCGTTCATTTTGATGCCGGCTTCCAACTGCACATTGGCAGGGCCGGAAGCAATCACAGGAATGATGGCCGGTATTTCGTAAGTACCCATATTTTTTCCATTGACAGTCACCCATACATCGCTCACATAGGAGGATGCCGTACCTTGTGTCGGATAATTGGTCGTTACCAATGCACTGTCAACCTGCAGATACACCGGATAGGACATATCCTTGTCGCAGGATGAAAACAGGCCGACAACCGCCGACAGCACGAACAGGCTCCAAATATTTTTTTCAATCAGACGCATACTTCCGATGTTTAATCTGTTTTCTTTTAAACGGACTTTCATACATAAATATTGTGCCCTGACAAAAAAGCCTGCGGCATGTCCATCTATATGTATATTTTTTTTATATTTGTAATTGAGATAATAACATTATTTTTCTTAGAAAAATATTTAGAAATCTAAACTTTTTTCTAAGAAATAAAAACGGACAATGAAACTGTCTCTGTTTTACTTAATACAAATCCATCTATGGAACAGAACGACATAAAAGAACGCATCTTATTATTTATCAAATCCAACGGGATCAGCATCAGTGAATTTGAGAGGCGGATCGGAGCCGGAAACGGATATGTAAACCGATTAAAATCCGAAATCAAACCGGACCGCCTGCTGCAGATTTCTAAGAAATTTTCTATGCTGAATATGGAGTGGTTGCTGTATGGAGAGGGCGAAATGCTGCGAAAAGAGGGGGAACTCACTGCTACGGAAAACACACCGGAGTACACACCCTCATCTTGGGGAAATCTCAGAGGGAAAAGCATGAAAGAGCTGAGAGACATCATCAAGGTACAGCAGAACATCATCGAAGACTTGAACCGGGCCATCGACAATTACAACAAAATTATCAAAATCAATTGAAATGCAAATGCATTTCCGCGCTACAGGCGGACCTTGGTGAAACAGTCCATGATACGGTAAGCTGTTTCCAGCGCCCGATATCCATCATCCACGGAGACTTCGCACTCTTTGTCTTCCAAGATACTCTGCACGAATAACGACAATTCGGTCTCTATGGCATTGACATGGATTTCTGATGGTTTCTCGATGAAAATCCGCTTTTTGCCCCTTCCTTCTCCCAAATCCATAATGAGGGGCATCAAATCCGCATCGTCCGCAGGAGTGTAGTCCCGCAAACGGATGATATTGGCCTCCTTGCTCTGATAATCCACCGTAATGTATGCATTTTTCTGGAAGAAGCGGGCCCTGCGCATTTTTTTGAGGGACACCCTGCTGGCTGTCAGGTTGGCCGTACATCCGTTTTCAAATTCAATGCGGGCGTTCGCAATATCGGGATTTTCCGTAATCACGGCCACCCCACTGGCACTGATGTGCCGGATAGGGGAATGAACCATGTGCAGCACAATGTCAATATCGTGGATCATCAGATCCAAAACAACAGAGACATCGGTGCCACGCGGATTGAATTCCGCCAGCCGGTGGCATTCGACAAACATCGGGTTTTCAATAAACTTACGAGCTTCCAAAAAAGCATCATTGAATCGTTCCACATGACCAATCTGCACCTTCAGACCATGTTCTTTGGAATAACGCAGAATTTCCTCTGCTTCGGGCATGGTAGCCGTAATCGGCTTTTCGATGAAAACGTGACGCCCCGTCTGAAGAGCTTTCATGGCCGATGCGTGATGATTGAGGGTAGGAGTGACAATGTCGATGGCATCACATTTTTCCAACAGATCTTCCATCTTTTCAAAAACAGGAATCCCATAATCGGCCGACACAGCCGCTGCATTGACAGCATCCGTATCGTAAAAACCCACCAACTCCGTATTTCTGATATTTTTCCAGCATTTGATATGGATTTTCCCCAAATGTCCGGCTCCCAAGACTCCTATCTTCAACATGACTTTCTTTTATTAAAATGAATGAAAAAATAACGGAGGTGCGGATTTTTTATTGCAAAAAATGCTACTTTTGCCGTTAAAAAACAGACCCGAATGACCGACAGCGAAAAAGACATCGGAAGAAGACGCCGGATGGTACAGGAATTGAAAGAAAAAGGCATCTGCAGCGAGGAAGTGCTGCAAGCTTTTCTCCAGGTTCCACGGCACTGTTTCGTGCCCTCTTTTCTGTACGCACATGCATATGAAGACCACGCCCTCCCCATTGCCTGCGGTCAGACCATTTCCCAACCTTCGACCGTGGCCCGGCAGACCCAACTGTTGGAAGTACGTCCCAAACAGAAAATATTGGAAATTGGTACGGGCACGGGATTCCAGGCCGCCATCCTCAAAGCCATGGGTGCCTATGTGTACAGCGTGGAGCGGCAAGCCGACCTCTACCGGGAAACCGGAAACCGCCTGCGGGAACTGCACATCAGCATCGCCATGAAGCATGCCGACGGATACAGAGGATGGAAGGAATTTGCTCCGTTTGACCGCATACTGCTGACCTGCGCCGTCCCGGAAGTGCCGCAGGAGTTGTTGGAACAGCTCAAACCGGGAGGCATCTTGCTGGCACCTGTCGGCCAGAAAATGCAGACCATGACAAAAATTGTCCGTGACGAACACTCGGAAACAATCGTTACCACGCACGGAACATTTCAATTTGTACCTATGCTTCAGGACAAAACATTCCTGAAATAAAAAATCGCACACACCTATCGCCCGCATCCATATTTTATCTACTTTTGCACGCCCTAACGGGCGTTTGACAAATTCGAAAAACACAAGTTCAGATGAGTTACAAAGAAATTCTTACTATTTCCGGTAAAAGCGGACTTTTCAAATTGGTATCCAGAAGCAAAAACAGCGCCATCATCGAATCGGTCACTGAGCACACCCGAATGCCGCTGTTCATGTCGAACAAAGCCAGTACGCTGGAAGAAATCTATTTGTTTACCGAAGAGGGAAACATCCCTTTGAAAGAAGTGTTGAAACGCATTCACAACCATGCCCAGGGCGGCAAAGCCATTGATCCCAAATCTCCTGAAAACGAAATCAGAAGCTATATGGAAGCCGTCATTCCCGAATACGATAGGGAAAGGGTTCATTTTTCCGATATGAAACGCCTCTTTTCATGGTACAATATCCTTCAGGAAAACGAATTGCTGGATTTGGAAGAAGAAAAACAGGACTAACCTAAATTTATTTCCTTCTTCCTTTTTTCGTATTGTGAATTTGTTTAACTTTGCGGACAAAGACAAAAGAAGTGCCTATATCCGTAAGTTCTTGGTTTTCTGAATGTAGCGGATGGGAATCGTATGTATTCCCCAGTCTTTTTTTGCCGGGACAGATTATTTTTTGAAACCTTTAAATATCAAAAGCATGCACATTGCTATCGCAGGCAACATCGGATCCGGGAAAACGACGCTGACCCAGTTGCTGGCCAAACACTACAATTGGATTCCTCAATATGAGGATGCCGACACCAATCCTTACCTGACCAGTTTTTATGAAGACATGCAGCGATGGTCTTTCAATCTTCAGGTTTTCTTTTTGAACACCCGTTTCCGTCACATCATTGACATACACCGGCAGAAAAAATCCGTCGTTCAGGACAGGACCATCTATGAGGATGCCTATATTTTTGCCCCCAACCTCCACGAGATGGGACTGATGTCTTCCCGTGACTTCAACAATTATCTTTCGCTGTTCGAGATGATAGATTCCTTCATACAGGCCCCGGACCTGCTGATTTACCTGAAGGCGGACATTTCCACTCTGGTGTCGCAGATTCAAAAAAGAGGACGCCCCTACGAAGACCTGATACGCCTGGATTATTTGAAAAACCTGAATGAGCGCTATAACCATTGGGCAGAGAATTACAACAAGGGCAAGATATTGATAATCAATGTTGACGAAATAAAATTTTCCGAAAACAAGGACGATTTAGGGTACATTATCAACCAGATTGATGCCGAATTGTTCGGACTTTTTACCGGAGAAAAAGAAGAGGCCGTTCCTGAAAACAAAGCAAAAAAAACTTCAAAGAAAACGAAATGAAATATATTGGAATCATACCGGCCCGTTTCCAATCTTCCCGCTTTCCCGGGAAACCGCTTTGCCGTATCGGAGAAAAGACGATGATTGAACACGTCTACACTCAGGTGCGGAAAGTTACTGAACTGGAAAGAGTCATTGTGGCCACCGATCATCCGGATATTGAAGCCTGCGTACGTTCCTTCGGAGGAGAGGTCTGCATGACCTCCACCAGTCACCGCTCCGGAACAGACCGCTGTGCAGAAGTGTATCGGAACCTTTCCGAAGCATTTCCGGCCAAGGACACCACCGTCATCAACATACAGGGAGATGAACCTTTCATACAGCCCGGACAGATTCAGGAAATCATCCGGTGCATGGAAAATTCGGAAGCCGCATTGGCAACGCTGCTGCAAATCATTGACGAACCCGAGATGATTGCCAATCCCAATGTGGTGAAAGCGACCCGTTCCATTGACGGATACGCATTGTATTTCAGTCGTTTCCCTATCCCTTATCTGCGTTCAGGAAAAAAGGAAGGCCAGGTATTCTACAAACACATCGGGATGTACGCCTACCGGGCAGATGTACTGCAGCAAATTGTCGCACTCCCCGCTTCTTCCTTAGAGACAGCCGAAAGCCTGGAGCAACTCCGCTGGTTGGAAAACGGCTTCCGCATTGCGACCGGCATCACCGAATACCAGACCAGCATTTCCATTGACACACCAGACGATCTGAAAAAAGCCATCGCATACGAAAAACAAATACACCCATGATTGCAACCATCAAGGAATACCTGATAAAAAACAAAGAAATCCGAATCGAAGGGCTCGGCAAATTGTACATACAATACGATGAAGCAGCCATACACCCTATTCTCAACACTTTCACGCCTCCCGGATACTATGTCCACTTCAAGGCGGATGAACGGGAATTGGGAACCGATTTTGCGGATTACGTAGCCCAAAAGGAAAGCATCACCTTCTCCGAAGCATGTGACCGGATTGAAAAATGGGTCAACCACATGCATGAGGAACTGATTGAAAACAAAAGTTTTGAATTGGGGCACATGGGAACTTTCAGCAAAGGCAATGTGGAATTGGAATTCACCAGCGCCCTGGATGCCGAACTTTCTCCAAAATCGTACGGGCTTCCCGTATTTTCCGCCCGCAGGGAAAAGCCTGTAACGACTCCGATTTTCACAAATCCTGTCATCGAAAAACCAATCCAAACCATGATAGAAGAAAAACCTTCAGAACCCGAAACCGACAAATCACAGGAAACACCTGACACACCTGACGCATGTGAGACTTCCGCCCCAGCCACGACCGAAACGGAACGGCAACCGGAACAGGAACCGGAACAGGTATTTGAACAGCCATCCGAACCGGAACAACCCGCACAGGAAACCGTAGAGGAAGCGGTCCAAGAGGAAATTCCTGACACAAAACCTGTTGAAGAAGTTTCCCCTGAAAATGAAGCCAACCACATCGATAACAAAGAAGAAGAAACAGAATCCGAATCTCCCAAAAAGAAAAGACATGTGGGGAAAATCCTTTTCTACATTTTTGTCATATTGCTGCTGCTGTGCATAATCGGCATAGGAATCTACGCCTTTGTCCGCCCGGCCGAATTCATTGAAAAGAAGGATATGTGCGTTCGCTTCGCAACTTCTCTGTTCTCCAAAGATACGGATGCTGACGCTGCCGTCATGGATTCCGAGGAAGAAATCCTTCCTGAAAACGAAGAATCTGAAGAATATATGGAAACAGATACCATGCCCACAGAGGAAATCCTTTCCGAAAACACATCAGAAGCAATTCCCGCCAACTGCTACCTCATTATCGGAGGTTTCAGTAAAGCGGAAAATGCAGACCGTCTGGTTTCCAGCCTCAAATCCGAATATCCCAACGTATCCAACCTCGGACTGAATGCCAAAGGCACCCTACACATGGTGGGAATAGGTCCCCTGACGCGTGCAGAATCCGAACAGCTCCAATCCGCCTTGAACAGCACTTACGATGGATGCTGGATACTGGAAAAATAACAATAAATAATATATACTCTTATGAAAAAAGTTATCATTATCGCTCTTTTCTCTATCACGCTGATAGGCATAGCAGCTGCCTGCAACACATACCAACGTTGCCCGGCCTACACACAGGATACGACCACTCAGACAGAATGCGACAGGATCTGATCCTGATTTTATGTCTGGGGCTGCTGTCTGCAGGTGTACGGACCCATGCCCAAAACATCGACATCGGGGAAACTGAGGTCGGACAGCTCCGGCAGCGTGCATATTCCGGATATGTTTCTTTCCGCACGGACGGAGGCGGATTGGGATTCCGGCATGAACGGCAGAAATCCATTATCTGGGAAAGAGGATGGAGCACGGAGATTTCTTTCCACCATGATCCGAAGGAGAAAAAGAGTGTCTCTATCTTCAGCAATGCGTCCCACGGATTCCCATACGGAAAACTGAATCGGGTGTTTCAATGGAGGACGGACTACGGAATAGTGCGTACTTTGAACCACAAACCCTATTGGGGAGGAGTCAGCATCGGAGGCTATGCATCCGGAGGTATCGTGATGGGAATCACATGGCCTGTCTGCTTGAAAATTTGGGAGATGGACGAGTCGGGAGACATCATTCTGCATACGGAAGCCTATCATCCGGAGAAGCACAATCTGAACAACATTTATGATGGAGACTCGCCTTTCCGGGGAATGAAACAAATGAAGCTGCATCCGGGACTGCATCTGCACTCAGGACTGCGGATGGACTTCAGCAACAACGAGGCCATCTCACTTGCATTGGACGTGGGCATCAATGCTGATGTTTACATTATTCCTATAGAGATAATGGCCTACCAGAAACCCGATCGTTTCCTGATCAACGGGTACGTCAACATAGCCTTCGGCAGACGTCTTGCCCGATGACAATAGCACGAAATGGCGGCATACTTTCAATTCTACAACATGCAGAGAAATAAAATGACTTTGATTCGACGACTGATAGTGATAACGTGTTCCATCTTTCTGATTGGAGGGGAAGTTACAGCACAGAAGCATTCGCCCATACAGTGCTCGGCCGATCTGCTCCAATATGACCAAGACCTCATGGAAGACATACAGGTTTTTACCGGGAATGTGGTTTTCCGGCACGAAGGCAGCATCGGCTATGCCGACACCGTTTTCTACAATCGGCAAACCAACACCCTGGATGCCTTCGGAAAAGAAATCATCATCCATATCAATGATTCCACCCATCTATATGGACGCTGTCTGCATTATGACGGAGAAAGTCGCATTGCCACCATTGATCGGGATGTCATGCTGTTTGACAATTATAGCGTACTATATACGGACCGCATGGTATTCTATCGGGATGAGAACATGGCGGAATATACCTGCGGAGGAAAAATCGTCAACGACAGTGCTACCATGACCAGCCATAAAGCCCGGTATTTCACGAATACCAGCACGGCCCATTTCCAAGAGGATGTCCATATCCTCCATCCGGATTTCGATATGCAGACAGATTCTCTCCTTTACAATACAGCCCAAAAAACGGCCCATTTCATCACATTCACCACCATGCATTCCGACAGCAGCACCATCTATTGCAAAGACGGGTGGTTTGACACCCAACGGAAGACGGCCGAATTCTACCAAAATGCCCAAATCTATTCCGAGGGCATGCTGCTGACAGGCGACACCATTCACTATGACCATAGCGTGGAATGCGGATGGGTCCGATCCAACGCCTGCCTGCTGGATACAGCAGAGCACCATAGCGTCAGCGGAGACTATCTCGAATATAACGGCCGGGAGAACTGCGCCTTTGCTACGCAGCATGCCATGCTGTCGTATGTCGGAGAAACAGATACGCTCTTTCTTCATGCTGACACCCTTTGGGCTGATTTGGACACTACCCGTCATCTGAAGGCAGCATCCGCCTATCCTGGCGTTCGATTTTTCCGCAAGGACTTTCAGGGACGCTGCGGCAGATTGGACTATTGGGTAGCTGATTCCATGGCCCAAATGAGTGAGGCTCCGCTGCTGTGGACGGATTCCAACCAGATTCTGGCCGACACCGTCCGTATCTTTATTCAGAATCAGGAGCCCAAAGAAGCACACTTGCTCCACCATGCCTTCGTCAGCGAGAATGTGCTGGAAGAATCTCATTTCAATCAGGTGAAAGGAGAGACCATGTATGTGTATTTCAAAGAAAATCACCTGGATTATGCCTTAGTCGAAAACGAAGCGTCCTGCCTGTACTACATTCAGGAGAAAGACTCTTCTCTGATAGGAGTGCACAAAGCCGAGGCCGAACGCATGCGCATCTTTTTCGAGGACGACGAAATCTCGTCCATCACTTTTTACCGCAAAATCAAGGGGGAATTCGGGCCAGAGGCCCAAAAACAGGAAGAACGCCTTCTGCCGGAATTCATTTGGCTGAGCAGCATCCGACCGAAGGAAAAATCAGATATCTTCCAAGCGGACCATCATCAGCCCGTCCTACGGGAAAACAACGACAATGACGAAGATGAGTAACGCACCCGAACTGCTGCATGCCGAATCGCTGAGCATAGACTTCCCGGAAAAAGAGACAGGGAAACGATTCCGCGCTGTTGACGGACTTTCCTTTTCTATACACGAGGGAGAAATCGTAGGTGTGGTTGGAGAATCCGGCTCCGGGAAATCAGTCACTTCGTTAAGCATCATGCGCCTGCTGAAAAAAGCCGAATACTGTGGACATCTCTGGTTTCACAGAGACGGACGTTGCGACGACCTGCTGTCCCTTTCCAACAAACAGATGTGTGCACTGAGAGGTGCTCACATCGGCATGATTTTCCAGGAACCCATGACCTCCCTGAATCCTTCCATGCGTTGCGGCCGACAAATTGCGGAAAGTCTGCGAATACACCGGCAACTATCCTCCAAAGAAGCTGAACAGGAAGTGCTGAGACTGTTTGAACAAGTCAGACTTCCGGATCCGAAAAAAACCTTCCGTTCTTATCCTCACGAAATTTCCGGAGGCCAAAAGCAGAGAGTCATGATTGCCATGGCCATCGCCTGCCGTCCCCGCCTGCTCATTGCAGACGAGCCGACCACCGCCCTGGACGTCACAGTGCAAAAAGCCATACTGGAGTTACTGAAACAGTTGAGAAAGGACTTGGGAATCAGTATTCTTTTTATTTCCCACGACCTGGGTGTAGTCGCCAACATAGCCGACAGGGCCATCGTCATGTACAAGGGGAAAAAAATGGAAGAAGGCCCCATACGCGAACTTTTCCTGCATCCGCAGCATCCTTACACCAAAGGCTTGCTGGCATGCAGGGTGCCTCTGGATAAACGGTATGAACATCTGCCTACTGTACAGGACTTTCTGCAAGCAGGCAACAATGACCCCTTGGAAAAACGGAAACTGATTTCCGATGAACAATGGCGGCAAGAAGCCGAATCTTTGCAAAATACCACACCGCTGCTGGATGTACGTCACCTGTGCAAATTCTACCCCCTTCCCCGCCAATGGGGAAAAGCAAGAAACTATTTTCATGCGGTGGACGATATCAGTTTCCAACTGTACAAAGGAGAAACACTGGGACTGGTCGGAGAATCCGGATGCGGGAAAACCACTTTGGGCAGAAGTATCCTCCGCCTGATCGAGCCCTCACAAGGCGAAATCATTTACAAAGGAAAGGACATACGGCTTTTGAAAACAAACGAAATGCGCGAACTCCGGAAAGAGATACAGATTATATTTCAAGATCCCTATTCTTCTTTGAATCCGCGATTTACTGCAGGGATGGCAATCATGGAACCCATGAAACTGCATCGCGTTCTTTCCAACGACAGGGAACGAAAGGATAAAGTGGTGGAACTTCTGGAGCAAGTGGACCTTCAGGCCGATGATTTTTACCATTATCCTCATGAATTTTCCGGAGGCCAACGGCAACGCATCTGCATTGCCCGGGCATTGGCTCTGAAGCCGCAACTGATTGTCTGCGATGAATCCGTATCTGCTTTGGATGTATCTGTCCAGGCCCAGGTACTCAATCTACTGAAGGAACTGAAAAAACATTATCAGTTTACCTATATTTTTATTTCCCACGATCTTTCGGTCGTAAAATACATGTCCCATCGTGTGCTGGTCATGCAGAAAGGACGCATGGAAGAACTGCAGGCAGCCGACGAACTCTATCGCCACCCGCAGTCTGAATACACGCAGCACCTGTTGGATGCCGTTCCGAAAATCGATTTTTTATGATTCAGGCGAGGCCTTCTTGTTGTAAAAGACAAAGGCATCATCTATATAATCTATGGTAATCACCTCCTCCGGCATCAGTTTGTCCGCCAATATCATTTTGGATAAATTATTAAGTATCTGTTTCTGTATCACTCTTTTCAAAGGTCTTGCCCCATATTGTGGATCATAGCCGGAAGCGGCCAGCGCATCCAAGGCATAATCCGTCAGAGACAGGGACAGATTATTCTGTGAAAGCAATTCCTCCAACTGCCGCATCTGCAATTTGACAATGCTGCGGATTTCCTTTTTGCTCAAGGGTTTAAACATGAGTATTTCATCAATACGGTTCAGCAACTCGGGACGGATGGTCTTTCTCAAAAGCGTCATCACCTCTTCCTTCGCCTCTTCCACTACCAAATCATCCACTACTTCCGCCTTGCTGAAATGCTCCTGTATAATGGAAGATCCCAAATTGGAAGTCATGATGATGATGGTATTTTTAAAATCGGCAACCCGACCTTTGTTATCTGTCAAACGGCCGTCATCCAGCACCTGCAGCAGAATATTGAATACATCGGGATGGGCTTTTTCTATTTCATCGAACAACACGACAGAGTATGGCTTGCGACGCACTTTTTCCGTCAGTTGCCCGCCCTCGTCATAGCCAATGTATCCCGGAGGCGCTCCCACCAGCCGCGACACCGTATGGGCCTCCTGATATTCCGACATATCAATCCGGACCATGGCATCCTCCGTATTGAAAAGATATTCCGCCAATGCCTTGGCCAATTCGGTTTTTCCGACTCCGGTAGTTCCCATGAACAGGAACGAACCTATGGGACGTTTCGCATCCTGCAATCCGGCTCTGCTCCGACGGATGGCATCTGCTATGGCAGAAATGGCCTCTTCCTGTCCAACCACCCTTTTGTGCAGTTCTCCTTCCAGATTCAGCAATTTTTCCTTTTCGCTCTGCATCATTCGCTGTACAGGAATTCCAGTCCATCGGGCCACAACAGCGGCCACATCATCGGCTCCCACTTCCTGGTCAATCATAGGAGTATCTCCCTGCAACACCTGCAGGTTTTCCGCCGTTTCCGCCAGTTTCGTCTCCAACTCTTTCATTTTTCCATAACGCAGTTCGGCCACCTTGCCGTAATTTCCGTTGCGCTCCTCCTGAACAGCCTGAAACTTGGTTTCCTCAATTTCATTCTTGCATTCCTGAATCTGGTTCACCAGCTGCTTTTCCTGCTCCCAACGGGCCCGCATACTGTTGCGGATTTCTCCCAAAGAAGCAATCTGCTCCGTCAGTCGGGAAATCTTCTCCTGATCGTTTTCCCGCTTGATGGCTTCGCGTTCAATTTCCAATTGTCTGATTTTCCGTTCAATATCATCCAATGGTTGGGGTACGGAATTGATTTCCATGCGGAGCTTGGAAGCAGCTTCATCTATCAGATCAATGGCTTTGTCCGGCAGAAAACGGTCCGCAATATAACGTTGGGACAAGTCCACCGCAGCCACCAGCGCTTCATCCAGAATTTTCACCTGATGGTGCTTCTCGTAACGCTCCTTCAATCCCCTTAGAATGGATACTGTAGAAATCCTGTCGGGCTCATCGACATACACTACCTGAAAACGGCGTTCCAATGCTTTGTCCTTTTCGAAATATTTCTGATATTCCGAAGTCGTAGTGGCACCTATGGCTCGCAATTCCCCTCTGGCCAATGCCGGTTTCAGGATATTGGCTGCATCCATGGCTCCTTCTCCTCCTCCGGCTCCGACCAGGGTATGGATTTCATCTATGAACAGGATGATTTCTCCATCGCAGGCTGTCACCTCTTTAATGACACTTTTCAGTCTTTCCTCGAACTCTCCCTTATACTTGGCTCCGGCCACCAAGGCTCCCATATCCAGGGAATACACCTGCTTCATCTTCAGATTCTCCGGAACGTCGTCCGAGACGATTCGATGCGCCAATCCTTCTGCAATGGCAGTTTTTCCCACACCGGGCTCGCCAATCAGTATAGGGTTGTTTTTCGTCCTTCGGCAGAGAATCTGCAATACCCTGCGGATTTCTTCATCCCTCCCGATGACCGGATCCAGTTTTCCCTGACGAGCCAAATCATTCAAATTGCGGGCATAACGGTTCAAGGCCTGATAACTCTGCTCTGCATGGGGAGAGTCCACATGGCTGCCCTTCCGCAATTCCATAATGGACTGTTTGAGTCCGGATTCACTCAAACCACTGTCTTTTAATAATTTTGACACATCATCCTGCGCAAAGAGCATGCCGTACAGCAGATGCTCCACAGACACATAGTCATCCTTCCATTCAGACAATACGACAATGGCTTTCTGTATCGTTTTTTGGGCAGAAGCCGACAGATACACGGAGGAAACATCCCCGCTGACCCGCGGGTAGGATTCTACCATGTGGTCAATCACCTTGACTACCATGGAAACATTTACTCCGTTCTTTTTCAAAAGAAAAGGGAGCACATCTTTATCTTCTTCCAGCATTGCCTTCAGCAGATGAGCATTCTCTATCTGCTGCTGATGATGGGAAATAACTATCGTCTGTGCCTTTTGCAGCACTTCCTGAGATTTCACGGTCAATTGATCTGCATTCATGATTTTTCTTTTTTCAAGTCCACCACCACATACTCAAATCCTGTTCCAAAATTCAAATCAGACAAAAAACTGCCAAAATTGCACATTATGCGCAATTTTAAGGACAAAATGTCAGCAAATCATTTTTTTTCGGAAGTTTTGATGTTCATACCTGATTTTTATGGACATTTGCATATTGATTTTAATGGGATAAATTTTATGAAAATTAAATTTAATCGATTGATTACCAGTTTGTTGGCATTGGCTTGTGTTTCCGGTTACAGTCAATCGGAATGGTCCAGAATGGAAAAAAACATCCTGATTCAACAGCCAAAAAGTTCTGAATTTCTTCGTAGTAGTGTGAGCCCGAGCCCAATAGTAGCTCAGAGCACAACACCTCTCCCCGATGCGGGAATTACGGTAGAAAATCCTTTGCAAATCAAGGATGCAGAAGGTGAGTTTACCTCCAAGCGCATTCTCAAACCCGGAGAATGTCTGGTATTTGAAATCAATGACAAAGAATTGAAAGAGGATTCCTCCGCATTGGAAATCCTTTCAGAAGACATTGAAAACGCCATCGCCCGTGTGCCTGCATGGCTTAGGTACGACCTGAAATTCAAATTCCGCAACACCGAATATCCGGTGCTGCGCACTCAGATGGTCAACCTTATCAACCAAACACCCAAACGCTATTTGGACGAAGTTGCCTACCAACTCACCTACCTCCCGACAGAAGTGTTGAAGGACAGCCGTTTCATCAATACATGGGATTGGCTGGTAAAAAATGTAGAACTGATATACACTCATGCGGATTCCCTGAAATACGTTCGCCTGGTTGAACACGGAGACACGGCCAGCGGGGACTGGTACACTACTACCGAATACAAAATCAGACAGAACGGTCAGTACATCTGGAGGGAAATCGACCGTTACTATTATTACATGTTTATCGTCATGCCCAAAATTGAACAAGAAGGCGTCTACGTGACCGATAAAGCTTCCTCTACCGGCCAGCGCACCTGGGGATACGGATGGAGAGAATACCTCTGGTCCGATCCGGATTCAACACACAGCTACCGCCCGGTGGGTATTTCCGGATACAAAGTGGTCAGTTCGTCTGGCGCCTACGACACCCTGAAGGTGGATTCGGTTCCCCGCTTCGGAGAAATCATGCAGATGCCTGAATATTTGTGGGACGAACAAACCGGCATATGGTTTTTCCTGCGAGACTTCAAAGCCAGCGATCATGCTTTGAATGTGCTGGGCAACTGGTGTTCCCGCTGCATTCCCATGGATGTGACTTCCAGTGATGACTATCGTCCTTCCCAACCCAACCAAATTGCATGGAAACACGTGGGCAACTGCCATGAAGATGCCCTGCTGGTAGCCGCTGCGGCCCGCACGGCGCTTATCCCCCTCATGCATATCGGTGACTTCTGCGATGACCACGTATGGGGCATGATGCACGATGGAGGAGACAGCCTGTGGCATCATTTCGAATTCTTCCGTGGAGGGTGCTCTCCCTCCAGACCCTACTATTGGGGAATGACCAATATGCAGCCAAACGGAAACTACGGATGGAACAGTTCCTTGGTGCAAGGTTATGTGCCGGACGGAACCCTGTTCAACGTATCGGACTATTACACCGAAAAGACTCCTGCCAGCTACATGGAACTGACCATTACAGATGCTGACGGAAAACCGGTAGACGGAGCCCGGGTCAATCTTTACTCCACCAACTACCAATACAGCGCCAACAATCCCTATGTGATGTCCGCCGGATATCTCTGGTCCGATGCCAACGGAAAAATCCGGGCCAAATTGGGCAGTGGCAACAAATACTACATGAAAATCAGCCATCCCAAATACGGTTCCTTCCCAGAAGAATCCGGCAGGGTATACGTTATGATCAAAGACAAGACCGTGGCCGGCAAATCATACAAAATCAACTATAAATTTTCCGGAACAGCCAAGCGCTCGGAAAGAGCTTCTGCACAAGAAGTGTTTGCCAGCGATAAAGGACTGAAACTGAATTTGAGCGCCCGCAACCTTACAGTAGGCAGCAATCCGGTAGATGGCCAGCTTTCTTCCTTCTGCGAACGGACCGGATACTACGCCGGTTTGAATGTCTACGTAGCGAATGCTGCACAATACGCGGAAAAAGACAGTGCGCTGTATTCTTTCAAAGGATTGGCCAACGGCAGTTTCGACATTCCCCTGCCCAAAGAAGGCAAATCCTATGTAATAGTCGCCAACGACCGCAACCTCACCAACTACGTAGAAGTTTCCTACAGTGCTTCCCTGACAAGTGCCGGAAATTTTGACATTACGGGGCTGCAGGAAACAGACAAGGAAGTTATATCCATCTATCCCAATCCGGCCAATGACCGTCTATACCTGCAGACGGAAAGCCCGCTTTGCCAGGCTGATATCTACAGCACGGACGGACGGTTGGTTAAAACATCCCTTTCCAACGAAATCGGACTGGAAGGAATGCCTGCCGGCATGTACCTGATTCGCGTAAAGACAAACCGGGGCTGCTCTGTCATGAAATTTGTCAAACAATAAAATCACAGAATATTCACATTTATAAATACTGTCATGAACGATTTAGAGAAAAAATCATATGCCATGGGAGCCGCCATCGGCAGTAACTATATGGGAACCGAATGGGATGCTAAAGCTTTTGCCGAAGGATTCATGCACATGGTCAGCCATCAACCCCTTTCTTTATCCATGGACGAAATCCAGCACCAGCTTGAAATCTTCCAAACAGAAATGGAAAAAGGAGCACAGAAAGGAGTAGAGGAAGAAAAAGCCAAAGGCAAGGCTTTTCTGGAAGCCAACAAAAAAAAGGAAAGCATCCATGAAACCGCATCCGGACTGCAATACGAAATCCTTCGGGAAGGAAAGGGAAAAAGGCCCAACGCAAACAGCCCTGTCACCGTACACTACACCGGAACCTTACTGGACGGCACCGTGTTCGATTCGTCCCGCGAACGGGGCGATAACCCTATTTCCTTCGCTCTGAACCAGGTGATATCCGGTTGGACGGAAGGTCTTCAGCTGATGCAGGAAGGAGCCTTGTACAAATTCTACATTCCTTCTCATCTGGCCTATGGAGACAGAGGTGCCGGAAGTCAGATCAAAGGAGGTGCCACTCTGATTTTTGAAGTGGAATTGATCGAAGTGGGATAATATGCTGGAAGAAGGTATTTTCACCAGTCTGAAGCAACTCTTTTCCAAACATTTTCACAGAGAAGCCGAGACCATTGTCCCTCTGCCCGTTTCAGGATCCAGCCGACGGTATTTCCGAATGCAAAGCGGAAAGGATTCTGTGTTGGGTGTTTACAACACCGACCATAAGGAGAACCGCGCTTTTCTGTCTTTTACAGAACATTTTCTTCAGAAGGGCATGCCTGTTCCCCACATCGTGGCTGCCGATTCGGAACAAAACATCTACCTGGAAGAAGATTTGGGAGACGAAACTCTTTTTTCCTTCCGCTGTCACTTCCCGGATTTTCCTGAAGTCCTGAAATCCAAATACAGGCAGACTTTGAAGGCATTACTGCTTTTCCAGACCAGAGGATCGGAAGGCATGGATACGAATTGGTGCTATCCCCGAGCGGCCTTTGACCGGCAATCCATACATTGGGACCTGAACTATTTCAAATACTACTTTCTGAAGCTGGCCCACGTCCCCTTTGATGAACAATTGCTGGAAAACGATTTTCATACCCTGACCGATTTCCTGCTACAGGCCGACAACCGGTTCTTCCTGTTCAGAGATTTCCAGTCCCGAAACATCATGCTAAGGGATGATAATCTTTATTTTATTGATTATCAGGGAGGAAGAAAGGGAGCTCTTCCTTACGATGTTGCATCCCTGCTCTACGACGGAAAAGCAGATATTCCGGAGGAGGTCAGAGACGAATTGCTGGAATACTATCTCAAAGAATTGGAATCTTCCGGCATATGGCCGGTCAGCGAATTCCGGAAATATTACCCTGCCTTTGTACTGGTCCGCATCCTGCAGGCCATGGGATCCTACGGATACCGCGGATTCTACGAACAGAAAGCGCATTTTCTTACCAGCGTTCCCTATGCCCTACGGAACATGGTTCATCTGCTGGAACGTTCCGCTTGGGAAGTGGACATTCCCCACCTGCGTCAGGTGTTGCTTTCACTACCCCGATCCGAGCAGTTGCAATCCTTTTCCCATGAACCGCTGCATGTAGACATCAGCAGCTTTTCCTACAAGAAAGGGCTTCCGTCCGACGAAAGCGGCAACGGAGGCGGATTTGTATTTGACTGCCGCTGCCTGCCCAATCCGGGAAGGGAAATACGTTTCCGCCACCTCACAGGAAAAGACGGGGAAGTCATTGCCTACCTGGAAAAAGAAGGAAGCGTGGCCGTATATTTCGAACATGCTCGCGCCATGGTGGAAATGGCGATAGAAAACTATCTCGCCCGGCATTTTACCCATCTTTCGATATCCTTCGGATGTACCGGAGGACAGCATCGTTCGGTCTATTTTGCTCATCGCATGGCCGGGTACATCCAAAAAAAATATCCCCTGGTCCGGGTTCATCTCCAGCATACCGCCCAATCTGACTGGGAAGTGGAAGCACCGACAGGAATTTGACGCATAAAGCCAAAACGGAAAAAGAAAAATCCGCACCGATGAAATAAAAAATTTTTTCGCAAAATATATGATTCTATTCTGCGTTATATACGTTCAGTTTGTATTATAAATATACGGAAACGCATCCCGATTGTGACGAAGAAACGCCTACATATTGCCCTTTTTGCCGTTGCAGCAGTGCTTTGTGCCGCCTCCTGTGCGACCAACAAAGATGCGTTACCCAATAAGTTCCACCATGCCCTGAATACCCGTTTCAATGTATTTTTCAACGGAAACGAGAGTTTCAAGGAAGGAACGCAGTCCTTATCCAAAAATACGAAGGACAATTATACCGCCATACTTCCGGTTTTCACCTATCCCTCCAAGACGGATGCTCTGGCCTATTCCCCGCAATGGGACCGCGCCATTGAAAAATGCTCCAAGGCCGTAGCCAAGCACACCATGATGATCAAAGGCGAGGAAAAAAACATCTACATGGATGAGGTTTACCTGCTGATGGGGAAGGCCTATTTCTACCGTCAGGATTACCAGGATGCACTTCGCGTATTTTCCTACATTGCACAAACCCATAAAAAATCCAATACATGGCCGGACGCCTTCACCTGGAAAGCGCAGACCTACCTCTGTCTTGACCAGTTGGCCGATGCAGAGGAAAATCTGGAACTGAACAAGGCCGACATAGGAGTCAGCAAAAAACGCAAACAGAAAGAACATTGGGAAGCCGTTTACGTGGACAAACTGATTCGGCAGGAAAACTACGAACAGGCGGTTATATACATGAGCGACTTATTGGACAATATCCGTTGGGATAAAGACTTCAAAACCAGGTGTATGTATATTTACGCCCAACTGAATCAGGAATTGGGACAATTTGGAGAATCCTCGAAATACTACGCCAAAGTGGTCAAACGCTCCCCAGCGTACGAAATGGCCTTCAACGCCAATTTGAATCTGGCCTTGTGCAGCATTGAAAAATCTGAAACCAAACAGCGGCTGGAAAAAATGCTGAAAGACCACCGCAACGACGAATACAGGGACCAGATTTTCTACGCACTGGCCCAAATTGATTTTTTCCGCAACGACACACTGCCGGGCATACGCAATCTGGAAGCCTCCGTATTCTGGAGCGTTTCCAACCCCTATCAGAAAGCGCTCTCTTCTCTGAATTTGGCAGAATACTATTTCGACCACCAGGATTACGAACCTTCGCAAAAATATTACGATACCCTGCTTTCCGTACTGCCCACTTCCTTCCCCAACCGGGGAGAAATCTACAAACGGGCTCAGATCCTGAAAGAACTCGTCGGGGAACTGATGACCATCAAAACTCAGGACAGTTTGCAGAACATAGCCCGAATGAGCGAGTCCGAACGGGGAGAATACATTGAAAAACTGATTGCCGATTACAAAGTACGGGAAGAGGAACGCATAGCCGACGAAGAAGCCAAACAGGCCCTGATGAAGGATGTGAAAAATGCCAACTCCGGATCCAAAAAGAGCAGTTGGGTATTCTACAACCCCACCCAGGTCAAGACCGGAGAACAGCAGTTCCGCAAGGAATGGGGAAACCGCGTGTTGGAGGACAATTGGTTCCTGAGTAACAAAAACACCATGTTCGCCATGGATGAACTCTCTGAAGAGGAAAATCCGTCCGAAGAGACCGCCGGTGCAAGCGATTCCACTGGCAAAAAGCCGGCATTGGGAGGAGGAAACAACGATCCGACTTCTCCCGAATACTACACTCAGAACGTCCCTTTCACACCCGAAGCCATGAAAGAGTCCGACGATCAGATTGCCTTTGCCTACTACAATTCCGGTTTTGTCTATTATGACGACCTCAAAGATAAACAAAAAGCCATCGGACAATGGAGTGCCCTGGCTGACCGTTACCCCGACCACAAACTGTATCCGTCCGCCTGCTACCTGCTGTACAGGACTTATACCGAACTGAATGACGAGAATAAGGCCAACTACTACCGAAAAGTGGTACTCGAACAATTCCCGGAAAGCGAATACGCCCTGATCATCCGCAATCCGAACTATCTGCAGGAACTGGCCTCTCAGCAAAAAGAGGCAACATCCTTCTACCAGACTGTTTACCGATTGTACGAGGAGCAAAAATACAAACCCCTGCTGGTCAAAACGACCGAAGGCCTGAACAAATTCGTTGATCCTAAACTGCGCTCCCAATTCTCCTACCTCCAAGCTTACGCCAAAGGCAAACTTTTCGGTACAGATTCTTTGGAAAAAGGCATGCGTCTCGTTACCCAGAATTTCCCGGGAACCGGTGTTGACACCCTGGCCAACGGAATTTTGGAAGCCATCGCCAGATCCAAAGCTCCAGCCCGCACAAATACACAGGAAAATCAAGTCAGAACAGCTCCTATAGAAGAGAACTTACCCTATCAGTACGAGGCCGACCGTTTCCACTTCGTCATTCTTTTAGTGAGCATTAAAGATATCAAAATCAGCAAGTTGAAAGTAAATATTTCCAATTTCAACAAGGAATACTTTCGCATGCAATCCTTTGATGTTTCCAACTTCTACATTGACAACACCACCCAAATGCTTACCATATCCCGCTTTGAGAACAAGAACAAAGCCATGGATTACTATTACCAGCTGAAGAACAACAAAAACTATTTCGGGGATATCAACGGAAATAACGATGTCAAAGTGTACGTCATTTCCGATCAAAACTACACCCTCTTTTTCAAACAGAAAACAAAACGGGCCGAATACGACCAGTTCTTTATTGACAACTATTTAAACGTGAGATAAATTATGGCGAAAACAATGGATACAGAAACTCCCGGCATCAATATCATCGGTAGCGGGACCCAAATAAACGGTGACGTCTGTGCCAACGGTGATTTCCGGGTAGACGGAATAATTATCGGAAATTTCAGCACTGCCTTGAAACTGGTCATCGGACCCAGCGGGTACATTGAAGGAAATATAGAATGCAACGATTGCGAAATTCACGGAAGAGTGAAGGGGAATATCCTCACCCACGAAAACATGGTTTTGAGAGCTACGGCCGATGTTGCCGGTGACATTGAAATCAACCGTCTTTCCATTGAACCGGGAGCCAATTTTGTCGGACATTGCAACATGCTGAATGTTGCCGTTTCCGAGACAGAAACCGAAGAATAGTAAAGATGGCGTTTTCCAAGGAAAAATGGGAGCAATCAACAAACAACTATTTGAAATATAGTGGTTTGGCGTTCCAAATGATTGGAATTATCGGAATTTTTACCTTCGGAGGACTGTGGCTGGACAAAAAACTTTCCTGGAAATTTCCGATTTTCACCATACTGCTGACGATTACCGGTGTTGCTCTGTCCATCTACAGCGGATTAAAAGATTTTATCAAGACAAAGAAATAGACATGTTCAAACAACTGTATCTGAAATATCTCAAACGCCTGCTGATTTTCACCATCCTGCTGATGGCCGTTTTCATTTTATGCCATTATAGCTGGCCTTTCGTCCTTTCGCCTTTCTGTATTTATCTGATTCTGCTGTTTCTCGCCATCATGGCAGGAACACACGCCATCGTACTGAAAACCGATGCCATGCGTCTGGAATACCGTCCCGACCCTGACAAGGACGAGGAAGCCTGCAGAAAGGACCTGATGGATATTGAAAAGAAATTTGTGATCCGCTACATGCTGGCCACCACCATCAAACTTATCCTTTTCCTGATTCTGCTGGTGGCGTATGCTTTCGTCAACCGCAACGATATACTGCGCTTCGGACTGAACTTTTTAGTATTGTATGTTGCCTACAGTATATTCGAAATCCTGATCCTGAAAAAACCGCTGACCAAATAATCGAAAATTATTCATGTTATTCAAATTATAAAAACGTATACCATGCCAAAAATTTCACAAAAAGGAATGTCGATGCCTTCATCCCCCATTCGGAAACTGGTCCCGTTTTCTGACGCGGCCAAACAGAGAGGCATCAAAGTGTACCACCTGAACATCGGACAACCGGATATCGAAACTCCGAAAGGCGCTATTGAAGCCCTGCAGCACAAAGAAGTCGGCGTGCTGGCCTATTCCCACTCCGCCGGATACCTGTCCTGCCGGGAAAAACTGGTCGAGTACTACAAACGCTTCAACATCAACGTCAGTGCGGATGAAATCATCATCACCAACGGAGGTTCCGAAGGCATTCAGTTTGCCTTCAACACCTGTTTGGACGCCGGAGACGAAGTGATTATTCCGGAACCTTTCTATGCCAACTACAACGGCTTTGCCAAAACAGCCGGTGTGACAGTGAAACCCATCGTTTCCGTCATTGACAATGGTTTTGCACTTCCTCCCATCGAAGAGTTCGAAAAAGTGATCACGCCAAAAACCAAGGCCATCATGATCTGCAACCCCAACAATCCGACCGGTTACCTGTATTCCCAAAAGGAACTCGAAACCCTGGCCGAGATTGTGAAGAAATATGATCTCTTTCTCTTCTCTGACGAAGTATACCGCGAATTCGCTTACGATAACGAAAAGGTGTTCTCCGTCATGAACCTGAAAGGTATCGAACAAAACGTCATACTGCTGGATTCTGTTTCCAAACGCTACAGTGCCTGCGGTGCCCGTATCGGAATGTTCGTCACCAAGAATAAGGAAGTTTACACTACGGCCATGAAATTCGCACAAGCCCGTCTGTCTCCTCCTTCTTTCGGACAATTCTTTACTGAAGCCGCTGTGGATACTCCGAAGGAATACTTCGACGCCGTACTGGCCGAATACATTGCCCGTCGCAACTGCATCGTGGAATCCATCAACAAGATGCCGGGATGTTTCTGCCCGACCCCGAAAGGTGCCTTCTACGCTGTAGCCCGCCTGCCCATTGACGATTCCGACCGTTTCTGCAAATGGCTGCTGGAAGAATTCTCCTACGAAAAACAGACCGTCATGCTGGCACCGGCCACCGGATTTTATTCCGCACAAGGCAAAGGCAAAAACGAAGTTCGTATCAGCTACTGCTTGAAAGTCAGCGATCTTCAGGCTGCTATGAAATGCTTGGAAGAAGCTTTGAAAGTGTATCCGGGAAGAACGAAATAACCAATACTCATTCCTGTTTCACGGAAAAATGAGTTGCAAAATGCAACTCATTTTTTTTGATAAAATGCAACAAACAGAGTACTTTCTTCGTCTATGTTATAGAATTTTTCTTAGTACATGACAATTTTTTTAAATTGGTGTAAATACTGGATTTTCAGTTGATAATATACCGAAAATCGGTATGCCGCAGTCGTTTTTTCCTTTAGTCAGAAACTCGGCTACAATGTCTAATCCGTAACGGAAGATGCTTTTCGCCTTCCGACCGTGCGGAAGTATTCGGATGGGCTTCAGGTTGCGGTGGACCAACTCGCCGATGTTGTAGCACCAGCCGAAAGTCATCATCACCAGCAGTAAAAGTATTTCAATGCGTTCAATATCGGTCAGATGCGTATCTTCGATATTAAATCCTCCGCTTTTCATTGCCTTGAACATCGTTTCAATCTGCCATCGCTGTCTGTATGCATCCACTGCATTTTCCGGATTGTTGAAAGAGACGATA
>JAZLLH010000062.1:0-6452 GCA_045598025.1 Bacteroidales bacterium
TCCATTCTATAACTCCTGCAGTTTTACCCAGTTATAGTACAAACCCTTTTGCCGGTACAGCTCGCTGTGTGTGCCGTGTTCGACGATGTGTCCGTGGTCAAGTACCAGAATCTCGTCGGCTTTCTGTACCGTGGTCAGGCGGTGGGCGATGATGACGGCCGTGCGCTGTTGCAGCAGACGGTCCAGAGCCTGCTGGACCAGCTGTTCCGACTGGCTGTCAAGGGCAGCGGTCGCTTCGTCCAACAGCAGGATTTGCGGGTCGCGCAGCAGGGCGCGGGCAATGCTCAGGCGCTGCCGCTGACCGCCGGAAAGCGTCATGCCCCGGTCTCCGATGAGGGTATCGTAGCCCTGCGGCAGTTCCTGGATGAAGTCGTCGGCATTGGCCATGCGGGCGGCTTCCCTGACTTTTTCCAGGGGAATATCTTTCAGCCCGAAGCAGAGGTTGTTGTACACCGTATCGTGGAAAAGCACCACTTCCTGGCTGACCAGCCCCATCAGTCCGCGCACATCGGAAATCACGTAGTCGCGGATATCGTGCCCGTCAATCAGAATTTCTCCTTCATTGACATCATAGAAGCGCAGCAGCAGGTTGGTGACGGTGGTTTTTCCGGAACCGGATGCCCCGACAATGGCGATGACTTTGCCCTTGGGCAGTGTCAGGGAGAAACGGTCCAGCACTGTATTTTCGCCTTCGTAGGCAAAGCGCACGTTCCGGCATTCAATGCGGTCTTCAAAGTTTTTCAGCGGAAGTGCATCGGGTTTTTCCACGATGACTTCATCGGAATCGATGATTTCGAAAATGCGCCGTACAGATACCATGAAGCGTTCGATGTAACTGATGTTTTTGATGGCGGTTTGTATGGGAGTAATCAGTCTGGCAAAAAGAATGACAAACAATATCAATGTATCGGCTTTTAAGTGCTGACTCCCTTTGAACAGAAGGAGGCTTCCGATGAAAATGACCAGGCAAAGTCCGCAGATGGCCAGCATTTCGGCCAATATACCAGAAAGTTCAATGCGTCGCAGCGCTTTGTTGGTAACTTTGTTGAACCTGATTCCCATTTGGTGGAAGCGTTCACGGAAAAAGTCAATAGCCGTGTAGGCCTTGATGACTTTGAGACCGGAAATACTCTCCTCGTAGGCTGCATGGATGAGGCTCAGCTGTTCCTGTCCTTTTTTGCTGTTTCTTCGGACGCTTTCGCTGATTTTGGAAGTCAGGAATATGGTCAGCGGGAAAACCACAAAGGCGGAAAGTGTCAGCATCGGGCTGATCATCAGCAGCGCAATAGCATATACCAGTATTTGAAAAGGTTCCCGGCTGAATAGCAGTATGCTGTTTTTGACCACGCTGTTCACTTCCTGCATATCGGAATTCAGGCGGGTGATGATGTCACCGCCCCTGTGAGTGGTGTAGAAGGACAGAGGCAGAATCAGTGTGCGTTCGTAAAGTTCGTTGCGCAGGTCACGGGTCACATTCAGACTGACAGGATTCAAAAAATACAGGCCCAGAAAACGGAACAGGTTGGATAGCAGGGCACAGCCCAAAAACAGGGCCGAAACCATTCCCAATGCGGCATTTGTCCCATGAGTTTGCTGCAATTCGTTGATGTAGTAGGACAGTATTCCAATCAGATTGTCGATGTTCAGGGAAAATTCCGGTCGGACAGGAACCGGATCCGTCAATCCGAACAGTATGGAGGCAAAGGGGACAATGAGTCCGAAGGTGAACAGGGAAAAAAAGGCAAACAGCAGGTGAAAGAACACCGAAAGCAGGATGTATCCGGAGTAGGGCCTGCAATACCGTAAAATGCGTGGATAAGCTTTCATGTCAAAAATCGGAATTGAGGGACAAATAGAGGACTCCTTTGTTGAATCGGCCGCCTTCCAGACCGAATCCGTAGTCCAGGCGGATAAAGTAGTTCAGTATGCAGGCATGCAGTCCCAGCCCGAAACCGGCTACCCAGGGAGAAGTGTACTCTTTGAAACTTTTCAATTTCATTTGCCGTGCAAAGAAAAAACTGGATTTGTCGTAGGGTGTGAATCCGTTCCACGCAGTTCCCACATCGGCAAAGCCCACAACCTGCAGGCTGTTCAGGATGTTGCTGTGCAGAGGACGGTGAAACAGATACTGCATAAAGGGAAAGCGAAGTTCGGAATTCCATACGAAAAATTTGGAGCCGTTGCGTACATTCTGATGGAATCCCCGCAGATTGGTGGCCAGCGCCTGGTAACTGTATGAAATGGAAGTGTCGATGGGATTGTTGGAGTTGAAAAGGGCATGTACCCAGTTGTCCACGCCTCCCAGGTAGTATACCAGACGGTTTTTTCCATAGGATGCACTCATGGCCCACCGATTGACCCAGACCAGGCTGTGGTGCAGCGGCTGATAGTGACGGAAGTCCATGCCCGCCACTACCAGGAAGCGGGTGTCGTGCAGCGGGTGGTATAGGGTTTCCGAAAATATTTTTCCCCGGAAACCTTTCCTAAGGTTCACCCTTATATTTTCCGTGTAATCGAACACCAGATCTCCCTTCAAACCGAACCATAGGGCGTAGGCAGTGGGCATTTTCAGGGATGGAAGGTCCATGGCTGCCGTATGGGTGATGTTGTATCTGGCATAGGGGGTGAGGTGGAAGGCCCGCATCTGATCCAGTGGAAATCCGAATTTGTAAAAAACGGATGCCGTCTGCTGTTTCTGATAGAAATTGCTGTACAGCGCGTCACCTATGGATTGGTAATAGACGATGAGCTGCCGGTCAATGCGGCGCGACAGGTCTTCGTAGCTGAACAGGTATTCCAGCTGATCATTCAGGTGAACGGATATGCCTTCCAGCCGGACGGATGTGCGGCATCCCAAGGTCAGACGATGGTCCTCCATAAAGTCGCGGGAGGTAGTCAGCAGGGTCAGATTGATGCCCGGGTTGATGTAGATAGGATGTTCTGCATTGATAAACTGCTGGTAATCAATATCAAAATAATCAAAATTGACGGCGGCAACAATGCGGTTCCACTGATAGGTGGTTTCGTAGAGGCGGGGAACGGGCAACTCTTGGGCTATGCTGTCTCCAAGGATATTGATTTCCTGTGCCTGGGGCAGTAATATGTTTTCCGTGTCATGGTTGAGGTAAAACCGCAGCCACTCTTTCTGCAATAACGCATAATCTTTACCTGAAACATATTCCAAGGCCCGGGGCACGTTGTAGTCCTTCCTGACATCGGCCAGCACGGATTTCAGACATTCTTCCCCGTAGGTTGCACTCAGATAGCGCCAGAAGGAAATGCCTCCTACCAGTTGTTCGTTTCTGTTCTGTTTTTCCAAGGTCAGATAGCTCTTGTCCAGCATTCCGTTTCGAACCTGTTCTTCCATGTCTGTCTTCCAGGCTCCGCCCCAATAGGCGCAAAGTCCTTCCTTGAACCAGATGGGAAGGTTTTCCTTGAGGAGAATGCGCTGAATTCCGTTTTTCTGTTGTACGCACTGATTTACCAGTAATTGTGCGATTCCGCTGCGGAGGTGTTCCAAAAAATCCGTTGTGTCTTCCCGGGAGTAGAGAATGATTTTCTGGGCTTCGGTCAGGGTCCATCCGTCCTGTTCGAAGAAACTGTTGTTGTCGATGCCGATGTTGGATTGGATGTAATCTCCGGAGTCGGCAAACACTATGACCTGGATCTTGTGTTCCATGAGCGCTCCCGTTTTGGCCTGCAGTTCCTTGCAATAGGATTCCATGTGCAGGGCGGCCACGTTGGCCCATGCTTTGCTTTTGGGGTAGTAGTATATGTCGGCCAGCGGAGTCCGGTAGTAGGACCAGAGAAAGGTCTTTTTCTGGATGCGGTTTTGCCCGAAGGTAACCTTGGATCCATGGTAGAATTGTGCTGTCCCGAAAGGCAGGAAGCACAGAAAGCAGAGCAACGAAAGCAGGAATCTATAACGGGACATGTATGATCTGCTTTTCCTTGAAAAAGGCTTCTTCAAACCAGACGGAAACGGGGTATTCGTAGTATCTTTTCACCGGCAGGGCTTTCAGTTCTTTTTCCAGATCTCCTCCTTTGAGGTAGAGAATTCCGTTTTCCAGGCTGTTGCAGGATTTCTTGTCTGCTTTTTTGCGCACCCATTGGTAAAAAGTGGGCAGGTCGGTTACCGCCCGGCTGACAATGAAATCATAGGTTCCGGGCAGTTCTTCCACCCGGCAGTGGGTCGTTTTTACGTTCTGCAATTGCAGGGCTTCTGCCACGGCCTCGACGACTTTGAGCTTTTTCCCGATGGAATCCACCAGATGAAATTGCACATCCGGGAAAAGAATGGCCAGGGGAATGCCCGGGAAACCGCCGCCGGTGCCCACATCCAAAATGCGGGTGCCGGGTTGGAATCGGATCAGCTTGGCAATGCTGAGCGAATGCAGTACGTGATTGGTGTACAGATTTTCGATATCCTTGCGGGAAATGACGTTGATTTTGGCATTCCAGTCCATGTACAGCGGATACAGCATTTCCATCTGTTTCCATTGTGCATCGTTCAAATCTGAAAAATATTTCCGAATGATTTCCATAATACAAAAACAAATTGCAAAGATAATGGAAATATGGATATGCATCTCCGAAAAAATCGGGATATTTGACGCAGGTCTGAAAAATAATTTCAGATAAAGGTCCGTGGCATGCAATAAAAGTTTATCTTTGCAATTACTTTCCAAGGTAATATAAAATGCAGACTGAAAGATACATATTGTTGGATCAGATACAATCTCCCGCCGATTTGAAGCGGCTTCCCGTAGAAAAACTACCGGATTTGTGTGCAGAAGTCAGGAGGTACATCATTGAGGTCGTTTCGCAGAATCCGGGGCATCTGGGTTCCAGTTTGGGTGCCGTGGAATTGGCAGTAGCTCTGCATTATGTATTTGATTTTCCGGAAGATAAATTGATTTGGGATGTGGGACATCAAGCCTATGCCCATAAAATTCTCACCGGCCGTAAGGAAGCTTTTTTGAACAATCGGAAATATCATGGAATCAGCGGATTTCCGAAAATGTCGGAAAGTCCGTACGATTCTTTCGGAGCCGGACATGCCTCCATCTCCATTTCGGCGGCTTTGGGTATGGCCACAGCCTCTTACCTGGACGGGAATCATCAGCGTCAGCACGTGGCCGTGATAGGAGACGGCTCCATGACGGGGGGAGAGGCTTTCGAAGGCTTGAACAATGCCGGCATTGCCAATGCCAATATGCTGGTCATTCTGAACGACAACGGTATGGCTATTGATCAGAGCGTGGGTGCGCTCAGCCGTTATCTGCTTCGGATTACCACATCTCCAGTGTACAATCGCATGAAGAACCGTCTGTGGAACGTGGTCGGAGACGGTTTGAGACGTATCGGTAAAAATATAAGCAATATACTGAAAAGCAGTATACTGAAACAAAGCAACCTGTTTGAGTCCCTGGGCCTGCGCTATTTCGGACCGGTGGACGGGCACGATGTAATCCGGCTCGTAAAAGTATTGGAGTCCATACGTAAAATCAAGGGACCCAAATTGCTGCACTGTATCACTGTCAAAGGCAAGGGATTGGCTATGGCCGAGCAGAACCAGGCCAAATACCATGCGCCCGGACTTTTTGATCCGGTTTCCGGACAGATACTGAAAGTCAGCGATACGCCCGACCATAAGGAAAAGTACCAGGTGGTGTTCGGCAAGACCATCTGCGAAATGGCCGCCCGGAATCCGAAAATCGTCGGCATTACGCCCGCCATGCTCAGCGGCTGCTCTCTGGACATCATGATGAAGCAATTTCCCGAACGGGTATTCGATACCGGCATTACCGAGCAGCATGCGGTGACTTTTTCCGCAGGGCTTGCCGCTGCCGGTTACATTCCCTTTTGTACCATATATTCTTCTTTCCTGCAAAGGGCTTACGACCAGATTATCCACGACGTGGCTCTGCAGAAACTGCCTGTCATTTTCTGCATTGACCGGGCCGGTCTGGTCGGGGAAGACGGAGCCACGCATCACGGGCTTTTCGATTTGGCCTATCTGCGCTGTATCCCCAACATGATTGTTTCTTCGCCTTTGAATGAGTGCGAATTGCGCAACCTCATGCAGACTGCGGAGGAGGCGCGGGCACCTTTTGCCATCCGTTATCCGCGGGGCAAGGGCGTGCTGTCTGACTGGATGCGCATGCCGGCAGAAAAAGTGGAAATCGGCAAGGGCCGCTGTGTGCGTGAAGGCCGCGATGTGGCGGTGCTGAGCATAGGACCCATCGGGAACCATGCCTTGGCGGCAGCGGAAAAACTGGCTGAAAGCGGCATTTCCGTGGCTGTGTACGACATGCGTTTCCTGAAACCTTTGGACGAAGCCCTTCTGGCTCAGGTCTGCGGACAGTTCAAACGCATCATTACCCTGGAAAACGGAACCCGCATCGGCGGTCTCGGCAGTGCGGTGAGTGAATACCTGAGCCGTCAACATC
>JAZLLH010000063.1:0-10288 GCA_045598025.1 Bacteroidales bacterium
ATTATTATTTTGACTAATTTTGCGAAGTTAATTTCTGGGCTAAACGGTTCAAGCGGTTCGCTGTTTTGTCCGAAAATTAATGGAAAGTTAAATTTTAGAGCCGCCTTAATTAAAATTTTTTATCATGAAAAAAATTCTTATTTCCCTTTCGGCCATGGTCTTATTGGCCCTCACGGTATCCGCCTTCGCCTCCTGTAAAAAAGACAAGGATGAGAAAAACGCGAATTCCGTAACTACCGCCGAACAGCAACAACCAGTTCAACCGGGATGCACCGCAGAATGTTCACATGGTCATTGCAGTGCTTATGGAGCAGGTTGCGAATGCACCTGCACATTTTTAGGAAGGCCAAAATGCTCTAACTTCAATGGAATCAGCAATATTCCGGATGCTGAATTTGACGGGAGAGAATATGTAGTACTGGACGCAAACACCTTGGAAGTAGTCGCTGCACAGAGGGATTTGCTGTACTCCTTCCAGAAAAGCTATGCAACAGAAGTTGCCGACAAACTGGCAGAATACACCGATTTGGTCAATACTTATGGCCTGAACCTGAATACCAAAGCCGCTCTGTTGGCATACTATGCCATCATTGACTACTGCGAGGCCAGAGAATCGCAATTCAGCATAGCGGAACTGACTCAGGTGATGGATATATAACGGGCATAGAAAAGGAATGATAATCATATGCCAACCCATAGAAAAAGAGACCGGCGGAAAAATTTCCGCCGGTCTCTTTTTTTCAGATGACACCTGTTTTCCCTCATCTTTTTGCAGTGCACACGGAAATTTTCGCTCATCTTTTTGTAGCAGAACCGTAAATTTTCCCTCATTTTTTTGTAGTAAACATTCATTTTTTCGCTCATCTTTTCGCAAAAATGATTACTTTTGCAGCTGGTGAAAACGACAGCAACAAATCAACAAACAGCGCATTATTATGTATTTACATCGAAAGATAGATAGCTTTTTAAAAGACTGGAAGAAAAATGATAACAAGATGCCCTTAATCATCAAGGGAGCAAGGCAAATCGGAAAAACCGAATCCATACTGCATTTTGCCCGGGAAAACTACTCTCACGTCATCTATATCAACTTCGTCACGGACAAAAAATACAGGCGCATCACCGAAAACGGATACGGAACAGAAAGCATCATCAAACAGCTTTCGTTCCTGAATCCGGAAGCCGTATTCCTACCCCAAAAGACCCTGATTATCTTTGATGAAATCCAGGAATTCCCGGAAATAGCAACCGCATTGAAATTCTTCAAGATGGATGGCCGCTTTGACGTCATCTGCAGCGGATCATTTTTAGGCATCAATTACAGACGCATCGAAAGCAACAGCGTCGGTTACAAGGAAGACTACCGCATGCACTCTCTTGATTTCGAGGAATTCCTATGGGCCAAAGGCTATTCCGGGAAAAACACGGAAAACATGCTTGCCCATTTGTGCGAGGGAAAAGCTTTTTCCGAACTTGAACACGAAGTATACAACCGCCTTTTCACCGATTTCTGCATTTTGGGAGGTATGCCGCGAATCGTGGCAAATTATATTGAAAAAGGAACATTCGAACAAGCACTGCTACGGCAGCAGCAACTTTTATCGGATTATCAGGAAGATGTAAGGAAATATGCCGAAGGTGCTGACCAGACACGCATTCTGAACGTATTCAACCACATTCCCGTCCAACTGGCGAAAGAGAACAAGAAATTCCAGATTTCCAAAGTGGCTTCCGGCGCACGTTTCAAGGACTACCGGGGCTGCATTGAATGGCTTGAGGACTCCGGAATCGTCAACGTGTGCTATGCACTCTCTTTTCCCGAACTTCCGCTGAAAGGGAACTACGATGATTCCAAGTACAAACTGTATTTTCACGATACCGGAATGCTGATTGCTTCCCTTGATGAAGAATCCCAGCAGGATCTGCGGCAGAACGCCCATTTCGGAGTCTACAAAGGTGCCTTGTATGAAAACATCGTGTCGGAAGCTCTGGTCAAAAGCGGCTACGGGTTGTTTTACTATAAGAAAGAGGATTCTACCTTGGAGGAAGATTTTTTTGTACGGACAGCCCGAAGTCTGGTTCCGGTAGAGGTAAAGGCCAACAACGGGCATTCCAAATCCCTGCGCACCCTGATACAGGGCGGACACTATCCCGACATCACCCATGGCATCAAACTGTGCCATGCCAACATCGGAATCTCGGACTGTATCTTTACCTTTCCCTACTACTGCACCTTCCTGCTGCGCCGCTTCCTGAAGACCGTTGATTGGTAAAACCGTTTTTTTAGGCTTTCCTTCATTTTTTCGCTCATCTTTTCGCAAAAATGATTACTTTTGCAGCCTGCAAAACAGTATGTTGAATTAAGATTTATCCCTATGAGGAACAGCATTTTCGCATTCATGCTCTGCCTGATTCCCTGCCTGTTGCACGGACAGAGCGACTCCCTGTCCTACGCAACATATTGGGTTCAGTTCGCCAACAAGCACCTTAGTCCCTATTCGGTGGAACGTCCGCTGGAATTTTTGTCGGCCAAGGCCATTGAAAGACGGCAGAAATTCGGCATTGCCATCACTTCTCAGGATTTTCCTGTCAATCCGGATTATGTGCAGAAGGTGCTGACTTTAGACCCGAGCCTGCGTATCCTTAACACCTCCCGCTGGATGAACAGCATCACCGTCTATTGTGAAACACCCGGCATAGCAGACAGCATACAGGCTCTACCCTGCGTGGCCGTCTGCGAACGGACCGTTACGCTGAAAAAAGCCGAACCCGACAGCACGGACTACAGCTTTATGGAATTTCCCGTCAAATACGGAACACTTTATCCGAATGCCGGTTACGGTCTGGCCGAGACCCAGATGCGGCTCAACAATGCCCACTGGCTGCACCGCATGGGCTATCACGGCGAAGGCGTCCGTCTGATGGTGATGGACGGCGGTTTCCAGAATGCCGACAGCATCCGTCATCTCCAGCACCTTCGGGAATCCGGCCGCATCAAGGCGGTCCGCAATTTTGCCCAATCCTATGCGAATCCTTTCCGTGACGGCCGACACGGAACCTACGTGCTGAGCTGCATTGCCTCCTACCTTCCCGGCGAACATATCGGCAGTGCACCCGAGGCAGACATTTATCTGGCACAGACCGAAGACAACCGCTTTGAAGCACTTGTGGAAGAAGACAACTGGATTTCCGGCATGGAATGGGCCGACAGCCTCGGCTGCGACATGGTATCCGCTTCTTTGAGTTATTCCACTTTCGATGACACGACCACCAGTCACACCTACGCCCAGACCGACGGACGTACGGCCCGCATCAGTCAGGCAGCGGCCATTGCCGCTTCCAAAGGCATACTGCTCTGCACCAGTGCCGGGAATCAGGGCGCCGGCAAATGGAAATTCGTCGGTTTTCCTTCTGACGCACTGCATGTGATTACCGTGGGTGCCGTGGCTCCCAACGGAAAAAAAGCGCCCTTCTCTTCCAAAGGTCCGACAGCAGACGGACGCATCAAGCCCGATGCCTGCGCTGTCGGCTGGGGGACCTACGTGGGAGCGCCCTGGGACGAGACCATACAGAGCAGCGGCACTTCCTTTTCCACCCCGCTGATGGCGGGCATGGTCTGTTGTCTGCGTCAAGCCTTCCCTTCGGAAAACGTCACCGGCATTCTGGATGCCATACACCAGAGCGGAAGCTGCTGCCAGACACCGGATTCATCCATGGGATACGGCATCACCGACATGCTGAAAGCCTACAACATTTTACGGAACCGGAATGCCGACACCAGCGTACTTGTACCCTACTTTCCGGCATACGACGGCAAGGACAGCCTGTTTACCTTTTATCTGAAGGTAAAAGCCAAAAGCAATGTCGCCTTTGCCATAGACGGAAACATCTGTGCAACGGATACCCGGAATTTCAAGACCTACGTCATCAAATCGCTCAAGCCCGGAACCTACCGCATCAGCCTGGAGATTCCCGCGCTTTCCGATTCCACCGCATGGGAAACCCTGCACTTCTGCTGTCAGACCGTGGAAAACAAGAAAGCCTTTGCCGAAGAAAGGGAAAAGATTTTTGAAGCCGGAAACATCGGGCACTACTTTATCGGCATCGAAAAGAAAGCCCTGCCCAAAAAGGCAGAAGAAATACCCTTTGACAAGGAAATCCGGCTGAAAGCCGATGTGAGATAAACGCAAGCTTTACACAACAACTGACATGAACAGACGGATCATAACATTCATGCTGATGCTTTCAGCGATGGTTTCCTGCACACAGCGGAGGACCGCAGACAATCCTGCCGCAGATTCGCCGGAACTCACAACCGGTATGGATGCGTTTCGATCCTTTGCCGGGCATTTCAGCGAAACCACATCCTTCGCTTTCGCCAATGTGAGCGGCTGCCAAGTACTGCTCGTATCCCAGGAGACTTTCGGGAACAACGAGAACCCGGACATGGAGGCGATAGAAACCTCCGTCTTTGCGCTTGACGGCAAGGGAAAGATTCTCAGTCTCGGTTCCATCCGTTCACAGGGCACACTCTACCCCGTCTCATTGCTTGACGGCAAGCTTATGGTGGCCGGACATCAGTTCGTCAGAATCTACAGCATCCGCGGTGAAGTGCCGGAACTTGTTCTGGATAGCTACGGAGAAGGGGACGGTCCTGAACTCGAGACCTGGTTCAAGACCTTCGAAAAAGGAACTTCCATCAAGTTCAGCAAATTTGATTCTCTTGAACTGCAAGGGTGTACAGATGACTTTTCCCCGAAAAAGGATTCCGGAATATAATCCCCACTCCTTTTTGCAAAACCTCCCCGTCCGCGGGGAGGTTTTTGCGTTTCACTGTTCTTCCTCTTCCCCGCTCCCGTCTATATACCGGTACGCCTTCGGCGTCATGCCGGTATGCTTGCGGAAGAAGCTGCCGAACTGCGTGACACTGCAGAAGCCCAGTACGGCGGCAATTTCCGCCTGGGTGTCGTTGGTTTCGTCCAGCAAAATCTTTGCTTCCCGGATGACGGCCATTTCAATCCATTCCTTGGCGCTCCTGTGATTGTACTGTTTCGACAGGATACACAGATAGTTGACGGAAATACCCAGCCGACCGGCATAATAAGCCACGTTGCGTTCCTTCCTTACGTTGCGGTTTACCAAGTCCACGAAGCGGTTGAAGAGGTCCTGTGAACGGGCTATCCGGATGCCTGCCATGGAATCCCGATACAGCAGGAACAGGAACTTCATCACTGCGAAAGCCATGGATACCGCTGCTTCTTTCAGTTCCGCATCCCTGCAGGAGCGGGACAACAGGGCATGGAACGACTGGAGGTAAGTTTTCAACAGTTCAGCGTCTACGGCCGAGACATGGTCCAGATGTTGCGGACGGAAAAACATTTCGTTGTATGTTTTTCCAAATGTCTGTCCGGGAAATACCATCGCACAGCCGTTGAAATCCGTGCTTTTCGACAAGGCTTCCACGATGCCGTCTGCCGGGACAAGCATCACGGAGTTCGTACAAAGATGGAAAAACATGCCGTTGACTTCCACTTCCGCCTCTCCGGAAGTGACCAGCAGGAAACGCGGTTCCACGGCATGATGAGGTTGACCGATTCGCAAGCCTTCGTTTCTGAACAAAAGCATATAATCTGTAACGGCCAGCATACCCAAGCGGACAATATTCCTGTGCTGCAAATCCTTTTGCATAGCCTGCACCCTGTCCGTATGGGTCAGCATCTTCGTTTTCTTTTTTTTCATGAACCAAATGTTTTTTCTGTTTGAATTTTACCGAAGCAAAAGCTATATTTCATACAAAGTGCAAAAGTAATCAAAAAACATATATTTTCGGCGATTTTGAAGCATTTTTAGAGTGTATTTTGAACATGCTTTTTTCTTTTGCAAAAAGATTGGAAATTTTTGAGTAATTTTACGAAAAAGAATCACAGGCATGAAAAAGACAGCGGTAACGAATACAAACAGATGGGAAAGTGCTGTATCCTTTGTGCAGACGCGGATTCCGGAGAATCACGTCTGTGCTTCCGGGGCCGGCAGTCCTGTTTTGAATTTGTATCTTCTGCTGCAAAATCCTTCCGTTTTCACTCCCGAACCACCCCGTAAATATGTTCAAAATACAATCTATTCGGCCGATTTAGCTCAAAAAATACGAAATTTTTTGAACATCGGAAAAAAAATTTTTTTGCTGCTGAAACGGACACCGGAAACGCACCCGCTCTTTCACCCCGATCCGCCTGTAGCCCGATGCCGCCCCTGCCTGACGGCGGAACAATAAGGCAGGGTCAAAAGACGCGGATTTGAACGCGCACGGAACGGTTTCCTGTCCTTCAGATGGAATCCCGGAGGATGTAAAAAAGGCGGCTGACACCGCTCAGGGATTGGGCAAAACGGGCATACCCATTTAAAATGCCTGTAATTTAAAAATTTTATACAAATGAAAAAAAACTTATTTTTATCAGTAATGGTAACCGTGTTTCTCGCCGGTGCGTCGTTTTTAGCCGGATGCGAGAAGGAATCTTTAGTAAATACAGGCATTACTAATATAGTTAAATGCTTTGGGGTAGATGACCTGGATGACGATATTTATTATTCAACTCCGGAAAATCCTAACATATTGATTCGGTTAAGAGACACTACGATTGTATCCGTTATGGGCATCCGTTTTGAAGAAGCTTGCGGTCATGCATTTTGGCAAGGAAATACATTTCATTGCAGAGGTGAAGGTGATGATTGCGGCAATTGCTTTGAACTTGATGAACATGGAGCAATTGTAAACAGTGGCACATATACACACGTACGTGGACCGGAAAATGAAATTACTGTGACCTATTACAATTGGAATGACTGCCATGAAGAATGATTCCATTACATAATAAAAGTGCCGGTACCTTCGTCTGCGGAGTACCGACACTTTTTCAAGGAATACCATTGATTAAGATTTAAATAATCGGATATGACTCGTTATCTTTCAAAATTTTCAGCTTTTCTTTTTGTATTCCTGCTTGTTTCCTGTCAGGCTCAGTCCGTTAAAACAGCGGAATATACGGTAAAAGATGATTTGGACATGCCGGCAGCCCATCTGCTGGCATTCAGGGAAAACCACCGTTTGAGCAGAATGGCGAACCTGCAATGGAGCGGCATGGTGGATGACTCCCTGTATTTCGTTGCCATGGCTGCATCGAAGGACACTCTCTATGCGCTCAACTGCTGTTCGGGTTACCTGCGCGTATTGCCGTTGAAGCACCTGCGCAGCAAGCAGATTAAAATATGCCGGACAATCTACTACCATAACCACGATTCCATTTTTTTCGGTATCGAACGCGTGGGGATGGTTAACATGAACCGGGAATTCAACCGGAATGACAAAGACATTCTTCTGGTTAACGGAAAGGGGGAGCTGATAAACCAGTACAGTCTGGACAGCCTTCCGGACATATACTCCGGAGAATATTCGTACGGCCGCCTGTTTCCGTGGGATGACAATGTGGACGAACGTTTCTTTGCCGGTGGCCTGCTGGTGGATGCCGTAAGCAAGAAACCCTATGTGACAGCACAAGGTTTTTCCGCGCTTAACCCGAAAATCATGGCTCTTTGCAATCTGGAGAACCATAAAATACAGATGCTCAACATACGCTATCCTTCGGAACTGCAGGAAAAAAGATATGAATGGCCACCGGAATTATGGGTAAAGGTAACGGGTCCCAAGGAAATGCTGGTGGGATTCACCGTCACACCTTATGTTTACCGCTATGATCTGGACAGGGATACCTTGGTCAAACTGGATGTGCGGTATGATGAAACATTCTGCAATACCGATTCGGCTGCCATGGTCAAAGGGACGGACTACCCTATGGTTCTGTTCTGCAAGCCTGTGTGGAGCCCCGTCCATTCCTGCTATCTGCGAAACATTTCCTTCCGCCACTACAAGGATTACTGGCCTTCAAACATGGTGGAACTGCTGGACAGCACATTCAATCACATCGGATACGTGTATGCGGACAGGAAGAAGGGGTGGCAGGATGTGCAATGCCATGTGGACGGCAGTATCACTGTCGCCGACAAAGGCGGCTATGGACGCCATGCCATACAGCCTACCGGACAGATACTCGACATCCGCCTGTCCGTGTTGGAAAAACGCGGCATGAAAAAGAAACAGGCCGTCCAAAAGGAGAAAAAAGAGTTTGGCATGCCGGAATACCTGGACAAGCTGAAGTTTCCGGATACCTGTATTGTAATCCTCATCAATCTGAAATATCCTTGCGGTCCCTGCATTCAGGAACTTGCACAGTTCTACAGAGACAACAGCAAGCAGTTGGCATGCAAAGGGATTTACTATCTGTTTTATGACCCGGAACATCAGGATGACAGCGAAATCCTTGGGGTATTGCGCGACAACGGAGTACAGAATGCCGCCAACATTCGCGTTGACCACAAACTGCTGCGCCGTGTGACGAAAGTGTTGTCCAACGGAAAGCAGGTGGAATATGTCCAATATATGATAGGAATCCGGCAAGGACACAATCTGTACTATTCGCTTCCCGATTTCAAGGAACTGACAGCGGAACTGCAGAGAATGGCAAAACAATCAGAGAAAAACAACTAATTATGAAAAAGAGCATATCTATTGTACTTACAGTCATGATTGTGGCACTGGCTTCCTGCCGCAAGGACACTACCCTTATTTTCACCACGGACGAATTGTCCGTGGATTTGGGAAGCACGGATTCGGATGTCCTGCAATTTGTCAAGGCATCCGACGGTTCGGAGGTTACGGTTTCAGGCATAGATTACGGCAAGGTAGGACTGCAGCAGGCCGTTTTCAAAGCCGGTCCGGCAAGTGAGACACGGCCTGTAAAAGTACGGGCTGACCGCCTGGCAGGCCGGTACCAGTGGTGCATTTCCGTTCTGGACATTGACGGAACGTATTTTCAGCTCAGTGAACCCGGCATGGACTGGTACTGGAATTTTTCCAAAGGAAACGCTTTCAATCAGATTCTGATTCCGGACAGTGCCTATTCTCCCTACTCCAAGAAAATGGAACACATTTTCGGCAATGAAGGAGCGCTGACATTGACCATGGATAAGGATTCGCTGTCCATCACTCCCTGGCGAGGAAAACTGTATTTCGATGTATCCACTCTGCCAACAGACCATACTTTTGACAGCATCCGATATGGTCGCCTTCCCAATGGTGATTACGGAATCCTATCTTTCCGGATGATTGAAAATGATGGTAAATACACCAATTATTTCCGGTTTGACTTTGAAAAAGCAGCGGAATAACTCCCGCCCCCTCAGCCTCCCCGCCGTGCCGGCGATTTTTTTTTGCACAGGCCTCCCGCCTGTACCCCGATGCCGCCCCTGCCTGACGGCGGAACAATAAGGCAGGGGCAAAAGACGTTACATAGATTCCTAAGGGTGGAACAGGGCGAAAGGACACCCGCGCCGAAAGGCGGAAAAAGCGAGTAGCCGTAACAAAAAAATTCAAGACATGAAAGTAAAATTTTTTTTGCCGCTCATGGCAACGGTATTCCTCGCAGGAGCGATGTTTTTCGCGGGATGCGAGAAGGAAAAGAAGACAGAGGAAAACAAATGTGCATTTTGTGGTGTTGGTAATCCGATTGAAGACTTGGTGTGGCTTAAAACAATGGCCGACAAGTTTTCACAGCAGAAAGAAAATCACTCAAGCATCAAATCGTGCAGATACGACACGGATAAGGAGGGTTTTATTATCGCAGCATGTGAGAATTGTCCTGATTTGGGAGTTTCTCTGTATGCCTGTGACGGCACACATCTCTGCCATTTTTTCGGCATTTCAGGAAAACCCTGTGAAAGCCATATGATTGATACCAACAGCATTAAATTAATCTACAAAAACTATTAGCAATGAAGAGGATAGTAATATTTTTCACATGTGCCATCGCAACTTTATGCATGCCATTCCAGACTTATTCACAGAAGTTGGAAAGCATTTTTTTGTCCGCTTCCGAAAACAGAAGCATTGCAATTCAAAAAAATTCTTTTAACACATCCCTTAAATCCACACTTGGTCTGTCCGATGTCTATTGCTTCAGGCAGCATGACTCAGCTGCAAGTGCCAATAGGACAAATACTGTTGACGCGCAGGGATATACACACATCAGATACCTGCAATACTATAAGGGTATCAAGGTGGAGCATGCTGATATAAGGGCTCATTTTCGAGGAGGGGACCTATATTCGGTAAACGGTGAATACATCAAAGCGGCTGATATTGACACCTCCATTCCCCTTTCCAAACATGATGCCGTCA